>DASTTC010000166.1:0-5033 GCA_035760345.1 Burkholderiales bacterium
ATGTCGACGAAGGCGGCAAGCTCCGCGATGGTGGCCTCCAGGTCGCGCACCTGCGCCGGGAAGATCTCCAGCGTATAGGCGAGGTAGTTGCGCGCCAGCACTTCGCCGTTGCGATCGAGCACCAGGCCGCGGTCGGGCGGCAGCGGCACGATGGCGATGCGGTTCTCCTCGGCCTTGGCGCTGTAGGCGTCGTACTGCAGCACCTGCAGCCACACGAAGCGTGCGAGCAGCAGGCCGAAGGCGAGCAGCACCGCAAGGCCCGCCAAGCCCAGGCGCAGCTGGAAGGCGCGCAGTTCGCGATCGTAGTTGCGAAGCTCGGCGAAGCTCATAGCGTTCGACGTTCGTCGAGCGCGGCCGGGCGGCGCTGCGGCAGCAGCAGCAACCAGGACAGCAACGGCCAGAGCAGCGTCGCGATGGCCGGCCCCGCGAACAGCGACCAACCCGGAAACTCGGCGCCCGTGGCCAGGCGCACGCAGAGCGCGACGACCTGCGCCCCCTCCAGCAGCAGCAGCACGTGCAGCATCTGTCCCGACAGGTCGTACCACAGGATGCGCCGCGACAGCGCGATCGCGGCGAATGCGAGCGCCGAGTAAGCCAGCGCATGCTGACCGAGCAGTACGCCGTTGCCCGCATCCACCAGCAGGCCCAGCGCCCATCCGGTGGCGAGGCCCACACCCCGCGGCTGGCGCACGCACCAGTAGGCGAGCGTGAGGGCAACGAAATCCGGGGCGAGCGACACGTCGGGCCAAGGCAGAAAATTGAGCAGCAGCGCGCAGGCGAAGGACGCCACGATGATGCCGCCGCGCACCGGCAGCAGGATATGTTGCCGGCGCTCAAGAGCCATCGGCGGCGGGCTTTCTGGGGCGCCGGGACTTGGCGCCCTTTTTGTCGGCGGCGGCATCGGGATAGTCCGGCGGGCGGGTTCCGGCGGACAGCACCAGCGCATAGCGCCCGCGCTCGACGCCCGCAGTGGGCTGGGCGAGCACGCGCGCGAAGGTGGAGGACGCGTCGCGCTCCACTCGCACCACGGAGGCGACGGGCAGGCCGGGCGGGTAGGTGCCGTCCAGGCCTGAGGTCACGAGCAAGTCGCCGCTTTCGACGTCGACATTGGCCGCCATGTAGCGCAGTTCGAGCAGGCCGGAAGCGCCATCGCCGAAGGCGATGGCGCGCAAGCCGTTCCTCAGAACCTGTACCGGGATCGCCTGGCCTTTGTCGGTAAGCAGGGTGACTTCGGAGACGAAGGCGTGCGCCCGCGTCAACTGCCCGACGATCCCGCTCGGGTCGACCACGGGGCTGCCCTGGCGCACGCCGTGCTGCGTGCCCCGGTCGACGACCACCTTGCGCGCGTAAGGATCGCGACCCGCGTACAGGATCTCGGCGGGAATGGACTTTCGATCGAGCCTCTCGGCGGCACCGATGAGGCGGCGCAGGCTCGCGGCTTCCGCGGCGGCGGATTCATAGCGCTGCGCGTCGATCGAGGCTTCCAGCAGGCGCGCGCGCAGCACCTCGTTTTCCTCGCGCAGCCGGGACTGGGCGCCGAAGTAACCGGCGACACCCTCGGCCAGCAGCACCGGCAGGCGCGCGGCCTGCTGGATCGGGTACGCGACAAGGGCGAGCACGGTGCGGATCGATTCGGCGTAGCCGAAGCGCGCGTCCAGCACCAGCAGGGTCAGCGAGAGCGACGCGAAGAACGCGAGGCGGACGAGGGGAGCGGGGCCGCGAACGAAGAAGGGCGGGGGCGTGTGCTCCATCTCGTCGCACGGGAAGGCGCGGCGTCCGCCCCCTCAATCAATCATGCGTGAAGATCGGCCCGAAGTGCTCCATCTGCTCGAGCGCTTTCCCCGAGCCCCGCACCACGGACGTGAGCGGCTCGTCGGCGACGATCACGGGCAGGCCCGTCTCCTCCATGAAGAGGCGATCAAGGTCGCGCAGCAGCGCACCGCCGCCGGTGAGCACCATGCCTTTCTCGGCGATGTCGGCGCCCAGCTCGGGCGGGGTCTGCTCGAGCGCGGATTTCACGGCGCCGACGATCTGGTTGAGCGGCTCGGTGAGCGCTTCGAGGATTTCGTTCGAGCTGATGGTGAAGCTGCGCGGAATGCCTTCCGCGAGGTTGCGACCCTTGACTTCCATTTCCTTCACTTCGGAGCCCGGGAACGCGGAGCCGATCTGCTTCTTGATGTTCTCGGCGGTGGTCTCGCCGATCAGCATGCCGTAGTTGCGGCGGATGTAGTTGATGATTGCCTCGTCGAACTTGTCGCCGCCCACGCGCACCGAGCCCGAGTACACCATCCCGCCGAGGGAAATGATGCCGACTTCAGTGGTGCCGCCGCCGATGTCCACCACCATCGAGCCGGTGGCTTCCGCCACCGGAAGGTCGGCGCCGATCGCAGCGGCCATCGGCTCTTCGATCAAGAACACTTGTCCGGCGCCCGCGCCGATCGCGCTTTCGCGGATCGCGCGCCGCTCCACCTGGGTCGAGCCGCACGGCACGCAGATGATGATGCGGGGACTCGGCGCAAACAGCTTGTTGTCGTGCACTTTCTTGATGAACTGCTTGAGCATCTGCTCGGTGATGGTGAAGTCCGCGATCACGCCGTCCTTCATCGGGCGGATGGCCACGATGTTGCCCGGCGTCTTGCCGAGCATCATCTTGGCTTCCCTGCCGACGGCCTGGATGGTCTTCTTCGCGTTCGGTCCGCCTTCCTGCCGGATCGCCACCACCGAGGGCTCGTTCAGCACGATGCCTTTGCCGCGCACGTAGATCAGCGTGTTTGCGGTACCGAGGTCGATCGCCAGGTCGTTGGAGAAATAACTGCGCAGAAAGCCGAACATGTCAGGTGTTGTCGCCGATTTGTGGGTTGCGCCTTAACTTTGCTCGCTAAGGCTGTGTCGCCAAAGGGCATATAATACTCGCAACGAAGCCCCGGGCAAGCTCGGATGGGGGCTGGTAACGACTTTATTCCGCAGCGCAATGTCGCTCACCCAAGACCAGATACGGCGCATCGCGCAACTTGCACGCATCGCGGTGCCGGAGGACGAAGCCGGCGCCGTGCGGGAGCGACTCAACCGGGTGCTTGGCCTGATCGACCAGCTCCTGGCGGTGGATACGGCCGGCATCGAGCCGATGTCCCATGCGCTTGACGTCGTACAGCCGCTGCGCGCCGATACCGTCACGGAAGCCGACCAGCGCGACCGGTTCCAGTCCGGGGCGCCGGCGGTGGAGGGCGGCTTGTACCTGGTGCCGAAAGTGATCGAGTAGGTGCTCGATTCCACGCTCGGCGAGCTGCAGGCGGCGCTGGCCGCGCGGCGCGTGTCCAGCGTCGAGCTGACGCGCGCCTTCCTCGAGCGCATCCAGGCCCTGAACGGCGCGCTGAACGCCTTCATCACGGTGGACGAGAGCAAGTGCCTGGCGCAGGCGCGCGAGGCCGACCAGCGCCTTGCGCGCGGCGAGGCGCAACCGCTGACCGGCATTCCCGTCGCGCACAAGGACATCTTCTGTACGCGCGAGCTGCGCACCACCTGCGGCTCGAGGATGCTGGAGCACTTCACCAGCCCGTACGACGCCCACGTCATCGAGCAGTTCGGGCGCGCGGGCGCGGTGCTCCTGGGCAAGACCAACATGGACGAGTTCGCCATGGGCTCGTCCAACGAAACCTCGTATTTCGGCCCGGCGCGCAATCCCTGGGGGCGCACGCTCGTGCCCGGGGGTTCCTCGGGCGGCTCCGCGGTGGCGGTGGCGGCGCGCATGGCGCCCGTGGCGACCGGCACCGACACCGGGGGCTCGATCCGGCAGCCGGCGGCGCTCACCGGGGTGTGCGGCCTGAAACCGACTTACGGCCTGGTGTCACGCTACGGCATGGTGGCGTTCGCGTCCTCGCTCGACCAGGGCGGCCCGCTGGCCCGCTGCGCCAGCGACTTGGCGTTGATGCTCAACGTCATGGCCGGGCACGATGCGCGGGATTCGACCAGCCTGCCGCGCCCGAAGGAGGACTACGCGCGCGAGCTCGGCCTGTCGCTGAAAGGGCTGCGCATCGGGCTGCCGAAAGAGTATTTCGGCGAGGGCGTGGACGGCGGCGTGCTGGAGCGCGTGCGCGCCGCCATTGCGTGGTTCGAAGCCCAAGGCGCGCGCACGGTGGAAATCGCGTTGCCCAATACCCATCTGGCGGTGCCCGTGTACTACGTGCTCGCGCCAGCCGAGGCGTCCTCGAACCTGTCCCGCTTCGACGGCGTGCGCTACGGCCATCGCGCCAGGCAGTTCACGGACCTCGCCGACATGTACTGCCGCACGCGCGCGGAAGGGTTTGGCGCCGAGGTGCAGCGGCGCATCCTGGTGGGCACCTACGTGCTGTCCCACGGTTACTACGACGCGTACTACCTCAAGGCGCAGAAGGTGCGCCGGCTCATCGCCCGCGACTTCGAGGCGGCGTTCGGCAGGTGCGACCTCATCATGGGACCCACCACGCCGACGACGGCGTTCGCCCTCGGCGCGAAGACGGACGACCCGGTACAGATGTACCTGAACGACATCTTCACCATCCCGGCGCCGCTGGCCGGGCTGCCGGCCCTGTCGGTGCCCTGCGGCTTCGACGCCGGGGGGCTGCCGGTCGGCTTGCAGGTGATGGGTCCGCACTTCGCTGAAGCGAAGATGCTGGGCGCCGCGCACCAGTACCAGCGGGCAACCGACTGGCACCGGCAGCTGCCGAAGGAGGCGCCGCTGTGAGGCGATTGCTCGTCGCGCTGCTCGCTGCATGCCCGGCAGCCGTCGCGCAGGACGGTGTGGTTTCGCGCGAGCTGATCGGCCAGCTCGGCGGGCGTACCGCGGTGCTGCAGTTGCACGAGAACCCGAGGGCGGACGGCTCGGTCCGCCTGTCGGGCGAGTACCTGATCCTGCCCGCGCTGCAACGCCGCTTCCTGGAGGGCGAAAGGAGCAGGCAGCTGGGCGTGACTTTCCTGAAGGAGGGCAATTCGCCGATCCTCTATGGGCGGCCTGCAACGGCCACGCTGCAAGGGACCTGGACCGAGGGTGCGTTCAA
>DASTTC010000167.1:0-3169 GCA_035760345.1 Burkholderiales bacterium
GGCGACCAACGCCTGTTCAACCAGTACGGCGTGATCCTGGTCAATCCGGCAAAACACCCGCACGTAAAGAAGGACATGGGCCAGACCTTCATCGACTGGATCGTTTCACCGGACGGGCAGGCTGCCATTGCGGCCTATAAGTTCGGGGGCGAGCAGCTCTTCTTCCCGAACGCCGGGCGATGAGCCGACAAGCGATATAGTGCGGGAGCCTTGGATGACACGATCCTCCCGCTCCTCGCGGCCGGCATGCTGGTCGCGGCGTTCGTCTACGCTTCGGTCGGCCACGGCGGCGCGTCGGCCTATCTCGCCGCCATGGCGCTCGCCGGCCTCGCACCAGCGGAGATGCGCCCGATCGCGCTCACGCTCAACATCCTCGTGTCCTCGATGGCGACGTGGAAGTTCTGGCGCGCGGGGCATTTCCGCTGGCGCCTGTTCTGGCCGTTCGCGGCGGTGTCGATCCCCTTTGCCTACCTCGGCGGCGCGATCACGCTCCCGGGGCAGGCGTACAGGATCGTGGTTGGATTGGTGCTCGTGTATGCCGGGTGGCAACTGTGGCGCAGTTTTCGTGCGGGCGAGGAGATGCGCGAAGTGCGCGCGCCCGCGATCCCGCTCGCCATGGCGATCGGCGCGGGCATGGGGCTGCTCGCGGGACTCACCGGCGTGGGGGGCGGCATCTTCCTCAGCCCCTTGCTGCTGATGCTCGGCTGGGCGGGCACCAAGCAGACCTCGGCCGTGGCCGCACCGTTCATTCTGGTAAATTCGATCGCCGGGCTCGCGGCCGGGTTCGTCGCCGGCACGGCGGTGCTGCCGCAGGCCACCTGGCTGCTCGCGGTTGCAGTGCTCATCGGCGGCTGGCTGGGCGCGGAGTACGGCAGCCGGCGCTTCGCCAATCCCGTGGTGCGCCGTTTCCTCGCCGTGGTGCTGGGCGTGGCAGGAGCCAAGATGGTGTTCGTATGAAGGTATTCGGCGTCGCCGGCTGGTCCGGCAGCGGCAAGACCACGCTGATCGAAAAGCTCATCCCGCGCTTCGTGAAGTGGGGCTTGCGCGTGTCGCTCATCAAGCACGCGCACCACACCTTCGACGTCGACCAGCCCGGCAAGGATTCCTACCGCCACCGCCACGCGGGCGCGAGCGAGGTGCTGGTCACCTCCTCGCGGCGCTGGGTGCTGATGCACGAGCTGCGCGGCGCGCAGGAGCCCTCGTTCGAGGACCAGGTGAAGCACCTCGCGCCCTGCGACCTGTTGATCGTGGAGGGCTTCAAGCACGCGCCCATCCCCAAGCTCGAAGTCTGGCGCGCCGAGCCGGGCGAGGGCCTGCTGCATCCGCAGGACCCGCACATCGTCGCGGTGGCGAGCGACGTGAAAGTGGAGACGAAGCTGCCGCTGCTGGATCTCGACGACGACGCCGGGATCGCGGAGTTCATCGTGAAGCACCTGAAACTCGCATGAACAAGGGGCTGCTTTCCGTAGACGAGGCGCTGGCGGTACTGCTTGCCGGCGCGCGCCCGGTGGCCGAGGTAGAGGAAGTGGCCACGCTCGAAGCGACCGGCCGCGTGCTGGCGCGCGCGCAATCCTCCACCCTGGACGTGCCGCCGATGGACAACAGCGCCATGGACGGCTACGCGGTGCGCATCGCCGACGGGGCGAAGCTGCGCGTTGCGCAGCGGATCATGGCGGGGTCGGTCGGCAAGCCCCTCGAGCCGGGGACGGCCGCCCGCATCTTCACCGGTGCGCCGATCCCGCCGGGTTGCGACGCCGTCGTGATGCAGGAGCACTGCGAGGTGCAGGGCGATGCCGTCCTCCTGAAGAAGACGCCACAGCCGGGCGAGTGGATTCGCCGCACGGCGAGCGACATCGCGCAGGGTGCGCAGATCCTCGCCTCGGGAATACGCCTCAGGCCGCAGGACACGGGTCTTGCCGCCTCGGTCGGCATCAAGCATCTGCCGTTGCGCCGGCGCGTGCGCATGGGGCTGTTTTTCACCGGCGACGAGCTGGTGATGCCGGGCGACCCCTTGCCGCCGGGCCGCATCTACAACTCCAACCGCTTCACGCTGAACGGCCTCGCCGCTACCTTCGGCTGCGAGGTGCGCGACTTCGGCATCGTGCCCGACACGCTGGAGGCGACGCGCGCGGTGTTGAAGCGCGCTGCCGCCGAGTGCGACGTCATCGTCACCTCGGGCGGGGTGTCGGTGGGCGATGCCGATTTCGTGAAACCCGCGGTGGAAGCGGAAGGCTCGCTCCTCATGTGGAAGATCGCCATGAAGCCGGGCCGGCCGCTCGCCTTCGGCAAGGTGGGCAACGCGGCGTTCATCGGCCTGCCGGGCAATCCGGTGTCCAGCTTCGTCACCTTCCTCATCTTCGTGCGGCCGTTCCTGTTGAAGACGCAGGGTATCGAGCACGTGATGCCGCGCGAAATCCGGGCGCGGGCGGATTTCGACTGGGCGGAGCCCGACGCGCGGCGCGAGTACCTGCGCGTAAAATGGAATGCGCAGGGAGGGCTCGAAATCTATCCGACGCAGGATTCCGCGGTGATGACCTCCACGGCCTGGGCCGACGGCCTGGTCGACAACCCGCCCCACCACGCGATCCGGCGGGGCGACACGGTGCGCTTCCTGCCGTACACGGAGCTCTACGGATGAAGGTGAAGCTGCTGTATTTCGCCGCGCTGCGCGAGCAGCTCGGCACCGCGGGCGAGGCGCTCGAGCTGCCCGCGGGCGTCGGCACGGTGGCCGCGCTGCGTTCGCATCTGCGCGGGCGCGGCGGCGCGTGGGAGCTGGCGCTCGCCGACAGCAAGCTCGTGCGCACGGCGGTGAACCAGGATATGGCGCCGCCCTCAGCGCCGATCAAAGCGGGCGATGAGGTGGCGTTCTTTCCCCCAGTCACGGGCGGATGAAAGTTTCGGTCCAGTCGGCCGATTTCGATGCGGGCGCCGAGATCCGGGCACTGTCGCGCGACCCCAAGGTCGGCGCGGTGGCGAGCTTCGTCGGCGTGGTGCGTGAAGTGGGCATGACCCTCGAGCACTACCCGGGCATGACCGAGAAGGCATTGCACAGGATCGTCGAGCAGGCGCAAGGCCGCTGGCAGGTCATGGACTGCACCGTGATCCACCGCTTCGGCAAGCTCGAACCGACCGACCCGATCGTGCTGGTCGCCGTGGCGAGCGCGCATCG
>DASTTC010000168.1:0-7603 GCA_035760345.1 Burkholderiales bacterium
ACACGGGCTCGAGAAAGAGCTGGGCCGCGGGCGACGCCACCTCGCGCGCCGTGCGCCTGGCGCTGATCTCGAGGACCGGCGAGATGGGCTATCCGTCGGTGCTCACGGCGAAGACCTGGGGCTTCTACGATGTCCTGTTCAAGGGCAAGCCGTTCAAGTTCCAGCGCACGTTCGGCAGCTACGTGATGGAGAACGTGCTGTTCAAGATTTCCTTCCCGGCGGAGTTCCACTCGCAGACCGCGGTCGAATGCGCCATGCAGCTGCATCCGCTGGTGAATGAGCGCATCAAGGACGTCAAGAAGATCACCATCCGAACGCACGAGGCGGCGATCCGCATCATCGACAAGAAAGGCCCGCTCGACAACCCGGCGGACCGCGACCACTGCATCCAGTACATGGTGGCCGTGCCGCTGCTGTTCGGTCGCCTCACCGCCGCCGACTACGAGGATGGCGTGGCGAACGACCCGCGCATCGACGCGCTGCGCGCAAAGATCGTGTGCCAGGAAGACAAGCGCTTCACGCGCGACTACCACGACCCGAAGAAGCGCTCCATTGCCAACGCGCTCACCGTCGAATTCAAGGACGGCACGAAGCTCAAGGAAGTGCTCTGCGAATACCCGATCGGCCACAAGCGCCGGCGCAAGGAGGGCATGCCGGTGCTGGTGGAGAAGTTCAAGACCAACCTGGCGCGGCGCTTTTCGCCCGCGCAGCAGCGCGCGATCCTCGAGCTGTGCCTGAACGCGAAGCGCCTCGAGGCCACCCCGGTCAGGGACTTCGTCGACCTGATGGTGGACTGAATGAACCGGCTGCCTGCGCTCGCCCTCCTTGCCCTGCTCGCGGGCTGCGCCTCGTCGTACTCGCTTACGCTGATGCCCCGCGACAGCGGCCAGCTGCACCACGGCGAGGCGAGCGGCCAGACGGGCGGCGAGACGCAGGTGAGCGTCGTCATCGGCGAGCGCACCTATCAAGGCACCTGGGTGGTGGCCGATCCGGCACCGACCACCGGCTTCGTCGTCGGCGGCATCTTCGGCGGACGCCGTTCGGGTATCGGCACCTCGGTGGTGATCGACAACCCGGCCGGCACCGAGGCCAAGGCGCTGCTGCGTTCGGCCGACGGCCGCGGCCTGCGCTGCGACTTCAAGGGCGTGAACGGCCCCGCCGGCAGCGGCACCTGCCAGGACGACCAGGGCCTGGTTTACGACGTTCAGCTCCGCAGGAAATGAGGACCCCAACCATGCACAACCTGCACGACACCCTGCAACCCCTGAAGAACGGCAAGTTCTACTCCCTGCCGCGGCTCGGCAAGGCCCTCGGCATCAGGATCGAGCGCCTGCCAGTGTCGATTCGCATCGTGCTGGAATCGGTGTTGCGGAACTGCGACGGCAAGAAGGTGACCGAGGCGCACGTGCGCCAGCTCGCCGGCTGGCAACCGAACGCGCCACGCACCGAGGAGATCCCGTTCGTGCTGGCGCGCATCGTGCTGCAGGACTTCACCGGCGTGCCGTTGCTGTGCGACCTCGCGGCAATGCGCGGCGTGGCGAAGAGCATGGGCAAGGATCCCAAGGTCATCGAGCCCCTGGTACCCGTCGACCTGGTCGTCGACCACAGCGTGCAGATCGACCACTACGGCACGAAGAACGCGCTCGACCTGAACATGCGCCTGGAGTTCAAGCGCAACCAGGAGCGCTACCAGTTCATGAAATGGGGCATGCAGGCCTTCGACACCTTCAAGGTGGTGCCGCCCGGCATCGGCATCGTGCACCAGGTGAATCTGGAATACCTGGCGCGTGGCGTGCACAAGTCCAGGGACGGCGTGTACTACCCGGACACGCTCGTCGGCACCGACAGCCACACCACCATGATCAACGGCATCGGCGTGGTGGGCTGGGGCGTCGGCGGCATCGAGGCCGAGGCCGGCATGCTCGGCCAGCCGGTGTACATGCTCACGCCGGACGTGGTGGGCGTGAACCTGAAGGGCAGGCTCCACCCGGCGTGCACCGCCACAGACCTCGTGCTCACCGTCACCGAAATGCTGCGCAATGCCAAGGTGGTGGGCAAGTTCGTCGAGTTCTTCGGCGAAGGCACGGCGTCCCTCAACGTCACCGACCGTGCCACCATCGGCAACATGGCGCCCGAGTACGGCGCCACCATGGGCTTGTTCCCCGTGGACGACAAGACCCTCGAGTACTTCAGGGGCACCGGGCGCACCGACGCCGAGATCGAGGCCTTCGCCGCCTACTTCAAGGCGCAGGGCATGTTCGGCGTATCCAGGGCGGGCGACATCGACTACAGCCAGGTGCTGGAGCTGGAGCTGTCCAGCGTGATGCCGTCGCTTGCCGGCCCCAAGCGGCCCCAGGACCGCATCAACCTCGACCAGGTGAAGGCGACCTTCACGTCGCTATTCTCCAAACCCGTCGCCGAGAGCGGCTTCGCCAGGAAGCCCGAGGACCTCGGCAAGCCGCACAAGGCCTACGACGGCACCGAGATCCGCAACGGCGACGTGCTGATCGCCGCCATCACGTCGTGCACCAACACCTCCAATCCCGGCGTGCTGCTGGCCGCCGGATTGCTCGCCAAGAAGGCGGTCGAGCTCGGCCTCACGGTGAAGCCGCACATCAAGACCTCGCTCGCGCCGGGATCGCGGGTGGTCACCGAATACCTCGCCAAGGCGGGATTGACGCCCTATCTCGACAAGCTGGGTTTCAACCTCGCCGCCTATGGCTGCACCACCTGCATCGGCAACGCAGGGCCGCTGGCGCAGCCGATCGAGGAGACGATCGTCAAGAACGACCTCGTCTGCGCGGCGGTCCTGTCGGGTAACCGCAATTTCGAGGCGCGCATCCATCCCAACATCCGCGCCAACTTCCTCGCCAGCCCGCCGCTGGTGGTGGCCTATGCCATCGCCGGCACGATGCTGAAGGACTTCCGGTCCGAGCCGCTGGGCAAGTCTAAGGACGGGCAGGACGTGTACATCGGCCACCTCTGGCCCAGCGCCGACGAGGTGAAAGCGCTGATGAAGCTGGCGATGGACGCGCCCACGTTCCGGCGCCTGTACTCGAATCTAGCCGACGCCAATCCGCTGTGGAAGAAGATTTCCGCGCCCACGGGCCAGGTCTACAACTGGCCCGATTCGACCTATATCGCCGAACCGCCGTTCTTCCGGGACTTCTCCATGCAGCCGGGGCGCCCGAGCGACATCCGGGGCGCGAAGGTCCTCGGCATCTTCGGCGACTCGGTGACCACCGACCACATCTCGCCCGCGGGCTCGATCAAGCCGACCTCCCCCGCCGGCCTGTACCTGCAGGAGAACGATGTCGCGGTGGCCGACTTCAACAGCTACGGCGCGCGCCGCGGCAACCACGAGGTGATGATGCGGGGGACGTTCGCTAACGTGCGCATCAAGAACCTGATGCTCGCGGGCAAGGAAGGCGGCCTCACGAAATACAAGGGCGAGGAAATGCCGATCTACGAAGCGGCGATGCGCTATCTCGCCGCGGGCACGCCCACCGTGGTATTCGGCGGCGAGGAATACGGCACCGGCTCCTCGCGCGACTGGGCCGCCAAAGGCACGCAGCTCCTCGGCGTGAAGGCGGTGATCGCGCGCAGCTTCGAGCGCATCCACCGCTCCAACCTGGTTGGCATGGGCGTGCTGCCGCTACAGTTCCTCGGCGCGGACTCGGCGCAGTCGCTCGGCCTGTCGGGCGACGAGACCGTCGACGTCCTCGGCCTGGGCGACCTGCGTCCGCAACAGGAGATCACGGTCGTGGTGACGCGCGCGGACGGCTCGCGGCAGGAACTGAAGACCCAATCGCGCATCGACACCGCGATCGAGGTCGACTACTTCCTGCACGGCGGGATCCTGCCCTACGTGTTGCGCGAATTGATGTCGAAGGCGGCCGCGGTGAAGGCCGCTTGATTCGTAGGGTGGGCCCTTGGCCCACCCTACACTCAAAATTCGATGCTGGCCTGCACCCCGACGAGGACGTTCCTGCCCGGCGCGGGTTCGTAGAAGCGTCCGTTGCCGTCGTTGACGATGACCGAGCCGATGTAGGCCTTGTCGCCGACGTTGTCGATACGCAGGAATTCGTTGAGCCGCCAGGCCCGGCCGCGTTGCTCGAAGCCGGCCACGGCGTTCACCACCGTGAAGGAGGCGGCGAATTCGGTATTGCCGTCGTCCACGGGCACGCGCGAACGGTGCAGGAATTCGAGCCCCAGCCTAAGCCCCCAAGGCGCGTAGCGCCAAGCGCCTTCGGCGTAGACCTGCTCCTTGGGTACGCCAGGCAGCTGGTTCCCGGCCGCCGGCGTACCGAAATCGCCGGCGTAGGCGGCATCCAGCAAGGTGTACGCGGCGCGCGCTTCGAAGGGGCCGGCAAAGAGCGACTCCACGCCCAGTTCCAGGCCGCGCCGCTCGGTGCGGCCGGCGTTCCTGAACGTATTGCGACCCCCTGCGGACAGGTCGACGACAATCTCGTCACGCGTCTCGATGTCGAACACTGCGGCGTTGATGCGCGCCAGGCCTGGGCGCACCGCCTTCACTCCCACTTCGACGTGACGGCTGCGCGAGGGCACGAGATCCAGATTGAGTCCGGTGCCCACGTTGCGATACGCAAGCTCCACGAAGGTGGGCGTCTCGAAGCCGCGTCCGTAGTTGGCGTAGAGGCTGGTCTGCGGATCGAGCCGGAACACCAGTCCGGCTACGGGCGTGGTCGCACTGTAGTCGACGGTGCCGCTGTCGTCGGGATTGGCGCCGACGATGTAGTAGTCGGTAGACTCGAATTCCACGCGCGTGGCACGCAGGCCCGCGTGCGCCGACCAACGCGAGGCGAACTTCCATTCGCCCTGGACGAACAAGCCCGTGCTCACCACCCCGTTGTCCTCGTCGCGCTTGAGTACGCCGGCAGTGCCGTTATTGTTGACGTATCCACGCCGGCGCTCGTCCATGCGCTCGTACTCCATCCCGGCCTGCATTCGCAGCGCGCGGCCGTTCAAGCTCGTTTCGACCGACCAGCGCAGCGCCGCGCCGCCGAAATTTCGATCGAGATCTACGACGCCTCCGGAATGGGTCGCCTGGTTCTGCACGAAAAGCGGAATAGAAAGGTATTGGACAACGTCGCGCGACCCATACCAGACGCTCGCCTGCAGGTCGTTGCCGCCGTCGAGCCGGTGCGCGAGCGTGGCGCCGGCCTGGTCGTGATCGATCGACTTGCGTGTATTGAACAGGGTGGCGACGGAAGCCGCCTGCCGCGGGTTCGCCGCCACCTGCGCCGCCGTCAGCCCGAGCGGGTCCTGCGTATCCGGTTGGCGCAGGGTCATCGCGGCAATGTTCAACCGGGTATCCGCGCCGAGCGCCAGCTTGAAGCCGGTATTGAGCTGGTCACGCCGCGCCGCGCTGTGGTCGCGATAGCCGTCGGTCTCGAAGCGCGAGCCGTTGACGACATAGCCGACGCCGTCCCGCTGCCAGCCGAACTTGAGCGACGCGCGCCGCGTGTCGTAGTCCCCGGCAACCACACCCGCCTCCAGCGTCGGCACGTTCGGCGCGTCCTCGGTGATCACGTTGATCACGCCGCCGGAGGCGTTGCCGTACAGAGCGGAGAATGGGCCGCGCAGCACTTCGATGCGACTCGCCGAGCCCAGGTCGAAGGTCGCGGCCTGGCCCTGGCCGTCCGGCATGCTCGCCGGAATGCCGTCGGCGATCAGGCGGATGCCGCGCACGCCGAACGCGGCGCGCGCGCCGAAGCCGCGCGAGGACAGCTGCAGGTCCTGCGCGTAGTTCTGGCGATTGAGCACCACGATCCCCGGCACGCGGCCCATGCTCTCCGACAGGTTCACCTGCGCCCGGCCCTCACGCAGTTCCTCGGCGTAGACGCGGTCGATGGACGCGGGAATCTCGAGGCTCGGCTGGTCCACGCGCGTGGCCGTGACCACCACCGGATCGGACTGCTGGGCGAGAGCGAGGCAGGGAATCGCTGCGAGACAACCAAGAATGGGGCGCATGCGATTATTATGGCCGCACTCATGCCACCGCGCGGAAACAGGCTCGTCTGCACCCTGAAGACCCAGGACGGTTGCCACGGCTCCTTCGACGTCACGCCCGGCGAGCAGCCCGGCAGCGTGGCTGCCGTCGGCGAGGTGACCTGGAGCAAGCCGCCGGAGAAGCCGGTGCAGGAAGGCGCCTTTACGGTGATCGGCGACCTCGGCATGACCGGGCAGGTGATCCTCGTCAACCAGTACCAGTGGCGCGCGCTGGTCGAGGCGAAGCTGGAAAAGTTCTTCTACGGCGCGATCCTCTGGGGCAAGAGCCCCTTCAAGGTGATCGAGGATGCGCAGATGATGCTCAAGCGCGGGATGTAGCGCGGCCCGCCGCGATCAACACGGCGCCGAGCACCACGGCGCCGGCCGCCAGCAGCAGCGAGCCGTCGAATCCGCCCTGGCGCTCGGCGAGCCAGCCGCCGACCACCGGCCCGATCATCTGGCCGAGGCCGAAGGCCGCGGTGAGCAGCCCGATGGTGCGCGCGGGGTTCGGCGAGATGCGCCCGCCGAAGCCAACCATCAATGCCGTGATGCCCATCAGCGTGCTACCGAAGAAGACGGCGGCGACGAGCGCGATCCACAACGAGTCGTGGAAGACCGGCAGCACGATCCCTGCAGCCTGCACCAGGTACGCGGCGATCAGCGCAGCCGGCGCACCCCAGCGCTGGCCGGCGCGGCTCCAGACGAGCGCAGCCGGCGCGCCGGCCAGTCCCACCACGATCCACAGCACCTCGGCCGCGCCGCCGATCGCCGGCATCTGCTTGGTGAAGGCCACGAGGAACGTTCCCGTCACCACGTAGCCGAGCCCTTCGAGAAAGTAGCTGGCGGCCAGCAGGCCGACTGCAAACCGCTCCGCCGGCGGGGAGGCCGGGCTGGAAGAGCCCCGGGCGCGCACGCGAGTCAAAGGCAGTGTCAGCAGCGCGAGGCCCGCCGCCACGCCGGCAAGCGCGAGCCACAAGGCCCGCCAGTCCAGCGTGCCGACCCCCAGCGCCACGACGATGCCGGAGAGCGCGATGCCGATGCCCACCCCCGCGAAATTCACTCCCATGAGGTGCGGCCGCCCGGCGCGCGCCAGCGCCTCCAGGACGATCGTCGATGCGATCACCAGTACGCCGGCGCTCGCCACGCCGGAAGCGAAGCGCAGCACGCACCACCCGGCGACGCTCGTCGTCCAGCCCATCGCCGCGGTGGTGAGCACGCTGGCGACCACGCTGACGAGAAAGATGCCGTAGCGCGACTCGCGTCCCGCGACGAACGACGCTGCGAGCGCGCCCAGCAGGTAGCCCAGATAGTTCCACCCCGCGATCCAGCCCGCGGTCGCCGCGCCAAAGCCCTCGGCGGCCTGCATCGACGGGAGCATCGGCGTGTAGGCGAAGCGGCCGACGCCCATGGCGAGCGCCAGGGCCGCTGCGCCGGAAAGGAGGATGCGCCACGTCACGTCGCGCGCAGGGTACTGCAAGATGAAATAATGCGCCCCTCATGAATGAGATCCAGCGCGAAGTCGCGCGCCGCCGCACCTTCGCCATCATTTCGCACCCCGACGCGGGCAAGACCACGCTCACCGAACGGCTGC
>DASTTC010000169.1:0-2051 GCA_035760345.1 Burkholderiales bacterium
GGAAGCCGCTTGCGGCTGCGCCGGCATCTACACGGCGCACGCGGCCCTCGAGCTCTACGCGGTGGCGTTCGAGGAAGCCGGCGCGCTCGACAAGCTGGCGGACTTCGCCAGCCGCCACGGCGCGCAGTTCTACGGACTCGCCCCCAACGCCGGCACTGTCACCCTCGAACGCCGCGAGTGGACGGTGCCCGCATCCCTGCGCTTCGGCGCCGAGACGCTCGTGCCGCTGCGCGCGGGCGAGATCCTGCCCTGGAAGCTCGCCTAGCCCACCCGATCTACGAGCCGCTGCGGCCGTGGCTGGAGGCGCTCGGCCGCGGGCCGTCGCTCGCCACGCTGAACGCAGCGGCGCAGCGCGCGGCATTGCGCACCGAGAGCGGCCAAGCCGTGCGCTTCGTCGCGCCTTCCGACGCAGACCCGTACTACGAGGTGCACCTGCACGCGACCGGCGAAGTGCATACGCGCGCCGGCAACCCCCACGACCTGTTCAATGCCCTGTGCTGGCTCGCGTTTCCGCGCACCAAGGCGCGCATCAATGCGCTGCACGCCGCCGAAATGCCGCGTGAGGGCGGGCGGCGCGGCCGGCTGCGCGACCTGCTCACGATCTTCGACGAAGGTGGCGCGCTCGTCGCCTGTGCCGATGCCGCGCTGCTGGCCCTGATCCGCGAGTTCCGCTGGCGGGAGCTGTTCTGGGAACAGCGCGCGCGCGTGCGCGCGTCGATGCGTTTCGTGGTACTCGGGCACGCGACGCTGGAACAGGCGCTCGAGCCCCGGCCCGGCATCACCTGCAAGGCGCTGTTCATCGATCCGGCGGGCGATGCGGATGCGCAGGCGGCGCACTGGCTGGACTCGCTGCCGGAGGGCGCGTCGCCGCGCATGCTGCCGCCCTTGCCGGTGTTCGGCTACCCGGGCTGGCTGCCCGCCAACGAGCGTGCCGAGTTCTACGACGACGGGCGCTTCTTTCGGCCGGCGCCGGGTGCAGGGGCGTAGAATGCGCGCGGGAGATGGCCAGGCAGCCGCTGTGGCAACACAGAGGAAAGTCCGGGCTCCACAGGGCAGGATGCGGGGTAACCCCCCGGCGCGCATATATGAAGGCGACGAACAGGGCCACAGAGACGAGTCCTCGGGGTCAAACCCGAGGGGTGAAACGGGCAACCTCCATCCGGAGCAACACCAAATAGGCAAGCGCCTGAGGCCGGCCCGGCCAAGCTTGCGGGTAGGTGGCTTGAGCCCACGGGCGACCGTGGGCCTAGAGGAATGGCTGTCGGGAGGGGTTCGCCCCTTCGCACAGAACCCGGCTTATCGGCCGTCTCCCATTTTTTCCGACCGCGCCGAAAATTCCTTTTGCGTTCGATGGTGTGACGGCGGGATAATCCGAGGCATTCGATCGTCCTGGGAGAAGAACGGGCCCTGCAGGCCCGCATAGGAAGAAAGTGCACGACCGCCTAAACCAGAACGACGTCACCAACCGGATCAACGTCGAGGATCCGGACCAGGTCCGCGACGCGGTCCTCGCCTTGTTCGCGGCGCGCTACCCCGGGGCCGATCTGGCGCCCCTGCGCCAGGCGTTCGAAGACGTGAAATCCCTGTTCCGGGGCACCTTTCCCGGTTACCTCCCCTGCGACACGCTGTACCACGACCTGCGCCACACCCTCGACATGACGCTCGCCATGGCACGCCTGATCGACGGCCACGAGCGCTCGAGCGCCGAGGCCGACCGCCTTGGCGCGCGGCGCGCCATGCTCGGCATGTTGGTCGCGCTGCTGCACGACACCGGCTACCTCAAGCGCAGCTCCGAAAGCCAGGTCGAGAACGGCGCCGTGTTCACCAAGGTGCACGTCAGCCGCAGCGCCGACTTCGTGGCGGGCTACCTGCCGCGCATCGGCTTCGCGGCGGAGGCGCCGCTGGCGGCGCGGCTGGTGCATTTCACCGGCTACGAGATGGAGATCGACCAGATCCCGGTGGCCGATGCGCGCGACCGCATGGTCGGCTGCCTGGTCGGCGCCGCCGACCTGATCGGGCAGATGTCCGATCGCATGTACCTCGAGAAATGC
>DASTTC010000170.1:0-5539 GCA_035760345.1 Burkholderiales bacterium
GATGTCGCGCAGGATCGCGAGCGGATCTTCGCCGCGCGGGTTGTCCGAGGTGAGTACTACGCGGTCGGCGAGCCGCGAGGCGACCGTGCCCATGGGGGCGCGCTTGGCGCGGTCGCGCTCGCCACCGGCGCCGAACACCGCGACCAGCCGGCCGCCGCGCGCTTCGGCGATCGGGCGCAGCGCCTGCAGCACCTTGTCGAGCGCATCAGGCGTGTGCGCGTAGTCGACCACCACCAGCGGTTCGCCCTCGCCCCCCAGGCGCTGCATGCGCCCCGGCACGTCGGGCAAGCGCTCAAGGCAGCGCACCGCGTCGCGAAATTCCAGCCCGTAGGCGACGAGCGCGCCCGCCACGCCAAGCGCATTGGAGACGTTGAAGCGACCGGGCGCGCGCAGCGTGAACTCGGCCTCGCCCCAGCTCGAGGCAATGCTGACGCGCGCGCCCTCGATCGCCGAGACGGCGATGAACTCGCGCGCGGTGGCGGCCGGAAACAGGCTGTAGCCGAGCGTGCGCAGCCCACGCGCGGCGAGCCGCTGCGCCAGCTGCGCGCCGAACAAGTCATCCAGGTTGAGCACCGCGCAGGCGAGCCCGTCGGACTCGAACAGGCGTGCCTTGGCCGCCGCGTAAGCATCCATCGAGCCGTGGTAGTCGAGGTGGTCGTGCGACAGGTTGGTGAACAGCGCACAGTCGAACGCAACGCCGCCCACGCGTTCCTGCTGCAAGGCATGCGAGGATACTTCCATCGCCGCCGCGACGGCGCCTGCGCGCCGCATGTCCGCGAGCAGCCGGTGCACGTCGAGCGCGTCGGGCGTGGTATGCCCGATGTCCTCGAGCGCGCCAGGAAAGCCGGCGCCGAGGGTGCCGATGACGCCGCATTTCGCGCCCGCGTCGCCGAGCGCCGCCGCCAGCCACTGCGAGCAGGTGGTCTTGCCGTTGGTGCCGGTGACGCCGCAGGTCCATAGCGCCTGCGAGGGCCGGTCGTAGAAAGCGTGCGCGAGCGCACCCGAGTGCCGGCGCAGGTCCGCCACCGGCGCGTTCGCCACGCGCCACTCATCGCGCCAGGCGAAATCCTCAGCCTCCCACAGCACAGCGGATGCGCCGCGCGCGATGGCTTCGGCAATGAAGCGGCGACCATCGGTTCGCCCCCCGGGGTAGGCGAAGAATGCCGCCCCGGGCGCGCAGCGGCGGCTGTCCGCGGCGAGCCTGTCGATCATCGCCCCCTGGCGCGCGAGCTGTGCGAACGGGTCCATGCGCGCATCAGGTGCTTTCCCACGCTTCCTCGCCTTCGCCCGGCAGGGGCACGGGCTCGAGCGGCGCGTCGTAGGGCACGCCGAGCGAGCGCAGCGCGCCGCGCACGACCTCCGCGAACACGGGGGCCGCGACCACTCCGCCGAAGTACTGGCCGTTGGAGGGCTCGTCGATCATCACCGCCACCACCAGGCGCGGTGCACTCGCCGGCGCGAGGCCGACGAAGGAGGAGATGTACTTGTCGGCGGCGTAGCCGCCGTTCTCCTGCTTGTGGGCGGTGCCGGTCTTGCCGGCCACGCGCCAGCCCATGATGCGCGCGCGCGGACCGGTGCCGCCGGGCTGCACGGCGAGCTCCAGCATGGCGCGCACTTCGCGCGCGGTCTGCGCCGAGAGCACGCGCGTGCCCGCGGCCGGCACGGCCGACTTGACCAGGCTCAACGGCACCAGCTCGCCGTCGCGGGCGAACACGGTGTAGGCGCGCGCGAGCTGCATGAGGCTCACCGAGATGCCGTGACCGTAGGCCATGGTCGCCTGCTCGATCGGGCGCCAGGTCGCTGCCGGGCGCAGCATTCCCGCCGCTTCTCCCGGGAAACCGAGCCCGGGCTGCGCGCCGAATCCCGCGCGCTGGAACAAATCCCACATGTCCTCCCGGTGCAGGGCCAGCGCGATGCGTGCCGCGCCCACGTTGGAGGACTTCTGGAGCACCTGCGCCACGGTCAGCGCGGTCTCGGGGTGCGGGTCGTGGATGGTGTGATTCGCCACGCGCAGGCCGCTCGTGCCGATATGCACGGAGCTCGCCGGCGAAACGCGGCCCGATTCCAGCGCCAGCGCAATGGTGAAAGGCTTAAGCGTCGAACCCGGCTCGAATATGTCGGTGAGCGCGCGATTGCGCAGTTGCGTGCCCGAGAGCCGCGCACGGTTGTTCGGATTGAACGAGGGCGCGTTGGCGAGCGCCAGCACCTCGCCGGTGCGCACGTCGAGCACCACGATGGCGCCGGCTCGCGCCTTGTGCCCGGTCACCGCGGCCTTGAGCGCAGCGTGCGCGAGGCTCTGGATCTTGACGTCGATGGACAGCATCAGGTCGCGCCCGTCCTGCGCCCCGCGGATCGACTCGATGTCCTCGACCACGCGCCCGCGTCGGTCCTTGATCACGCGGCGGCTGCCGGGGGTGCCACCGAGGTTCGCCTCGAACGCGAGCTCGATGCCTTCCTGCCCCGCCTCGTCGACGCCAGTGAAGCCCACCACGTGCGCGGTCACTTCGCCGCCCGGGTAGTAGCGGCGGTACTCGCGGTGCTGGTAGATGCCCGCCAGGCCCAGCTGCGCTGCGCGCCCGGCGGCCTCGGGCGCGATCTGGCGCTTCAGGTAAACGAAGTCGCGCGACTTGTCCGCAAGTTTCCTGGACAGCTCGCGCGCGTCCATGCCGATCAGCGTGGCGAGCTTGCGCAGCTGTGCCGGACCCGCTTCGACGTCGCCCGGAATCGCCCATACCGACTGCACCGGCGTGGAAATGGCGAGCGCCTCGCCGTTGCGATCGAGCACGCGTCCGCGCGTGCCGGGCACTTCCAGCACGCGGCTGTAACGCGCCTCGCCCTTTTCCTGCAGGAACTCGGTATGCATCGCCTGCAGGTAGAGCGAGCGCCCGGCGAGCACGGCGAAGGCCCCGACGAGACCCGCAATGACGAAGCGCGCCCGCCACACCGGCAGGCGCACCAGCGCCGGGGCGACACTGCTCAAGGTGCCCCCGCTACGCCGATCACGCGCACCTGGCGTGCGTCGGGCGTGCGCATGCCGAGCGTGCCCGTGGCGACGCGCTCGATGCGCGCATGCAGCGCCCAGGTGCTCGCCTCGAGTTGCAGCTTGCCGAACTCGACCTCCAGGTCGTGCGCGCGCGCCTGCGCGCGCTCGAGTTCGGAAAAGAGCTTTCGCGCCTTGTGCTGCGAAGTGACGAGCCCGAGCGCGCAGACGACGAGAACCAGGAGGAGGAGGAGGTTCAGCTTCGCCACGCGTCGGGCTCGATTCGGTTGATCAGGGACGGGTCAAATGGGGCATCGGTGCGCTCGGCCACGCGCAGCACGGCACTGCGCGCGCGCGGGTTGGCGGCCGTCTCGGCGCGCGCCGGGCGCACCGGCTTGCCCACGATTCTGAGCAAGGCTTGTGGCAACTCGCTGGCACGCAGCGGCAAATCCCGGGGCAGCGCCGGTCGCGCGCACGCCTGCATGAAGCGCTTCACGATGCGGTCTTCCAGGGAATGAAAGGCGATCACCGCCAGCCGCCCGCCCGGGGCGAGGCGCTCGATCGCCTGGGGCAGCATCAGCGACACTTCCGCAAGCTCCCGATTGACGAAAATCCGTAGAGCTTGAAAGGTGCGCGTCGCCGGATCCTGGCCCGGCTCCCGTGTACGGACCGCCGCACCCACGAGATCGGCAAGTTGGCGGGTCGTGCGGATGGGCGCGTCCCGGCGAGCAGCAACAAGCGCCGCTGCAATCTGTTTAGCAAACCGTTCTTCCCCATATCCCCCGATGACCTCCCTCAGTTGGGATTCGCCCGCCTGCGCCAGCCAGTCCGCGGCGCTCAATCCCTGCGACGGGTCCATGCGCATGTCGAGCGGGCCGTCCGCGCGGAAGGAAAATCCGCGCGCCGGATCGTCGAGTTGCGGCGAGGACACGCCGAGGTCGAACAACATGCCCTGCGCGCGCGCCACCCCTTTTGCATCCAGGGCTTGCGCCAGCGCGCTGAAGGGCGCGTGCGTGATCGAAAAGCGCGCATCGGCGATGCCGTGCGCCGCTGCGACGGCCTCCGGGTCCCGGTCGAGCGCGATGAGCCGGCCCCCCGCGTCCAGCCGCTCGAGCATCAGCCGGCTGTGGCCGCCACGGCCGAAGGTGCCGTCCACGTAGGTACCGTCCGGCCGGAGCGCGAGTGCTTCGATCGCCTCGGCGGCGAGGACGGGGCGATGCGTGATTGCGGCCTGGCTCATCGGCGGGCTCTCCCGCGCTCACAGCGAGAAGTCCTCCATGCCGGGCGGCGGGCTGGTCGGGCCGGCGAGCGCCTGCGCGAGCTTGGCATTCCACAGCCCGGCGTCCCACAACTCGAAGTAGCCGCCCTGGCCGACCAGCATCGCATCGCGCTCGAGCTTGGCGTGCTGGCGCAGCGCGCCCGAGACGAGGATGCGGCCGGAAGCGTCGGGCACCACGTGCTCCTCGAAGCCCAGGAGCAGCCGCTTCCACCAGCTCGCCTGCGGATGGAAGCTCGGGAAGCTCTCGGCGCGCACGCGCACCGGCTCCCAGGCCGCAGGGGGATAGAGCAGCACGCAACCGTCGGGATGGGCGGTCAGCACGAGGTGCTTTGCGCCGGCGAGCAGCGGATCGCGGTGACGCGTGGGAATCGCCAGACGCCCCTTCGCGTCCAGCGTCACTACCGCAGCGCCGTGAAACCCTCCGCTCATGCCCGATTTCTCCACGGCGGGCCGGGAAGGACTGCCGTCTCCCCAAATTTCCGCCACTTTTTTCTACCTTTTCCCACTCTAGGAGAAAAAAATAGGAAGGTCAAGCCAAAACTTTAGGCCTGACAAAGACTTAGCGGATTTTTCGGAGAAGTATTCTTGAAATTAAATACACTGTTATTTCAGCAGGTTATAAATCCTACTGAAGGTGCAGTCTTAATACTTTAGTGCCCTTGCCCCTTGGCAAGCCGTTCGATCGCCTGCGCGGCTACGCCCAGCTTGGCGCCTGCGGCGTGAATCTCGCCCCAGGTGTTTGGGTCCACCGCGATGCCCTGCTTCTCGCGCTTGGCGCGGGTCTCGCGCTCCGGGTCGCCGGCGATGCGCACGCGATCGGCGCCCGGCGCGGGCGGCGAGCGCTTCACCCAGTCGATGAATTCGCGCGCCTCGCGGGCAAACGGCGCCGCGGTGCCGAGTTTCTTCGGGTCGATGAGGATCGAGAGCATGCCGTTCAGCACGCGCTTCTTCGAGCGGTCGGCCGTGTGCCAGGTGCCGCCGCCCGAGAGCGCGCCGCCCAGCAACTCGCACACCACGGCGAGGCCGTAGCCCTTGTGCAGGCCGAAGGTGGTGAGTGCGCCGAAGGGCTCGATCACGCCGTACTTCGCCTCGACGGTGGGGTTGCCCTTGTCGTCGAGGAGCAGTCCGGGCGCAAGCTGCTCGCCCTTGTTGTGCGCGACGCGCACCTTGCCCTGCGCCACGCCGCTGGTCGCCATGTCGAGGATGAACGGCGGCTGCCCCTCGAGCGGAATGCCGATGGTGCACGGGTTGGTGCCGAAGCGCGCGTCGCTGCCGCCGAA
>DASTTC010000171.1:0-12121 GCA_035760345.1 Burkholderiales bacterium
TCTCGATCGAGCAGAGGAAGAGCGTCGTCGCCTACATCAAGAGCCGGGATTTCTCACCGTGACGCGGCGTCAGGCGGCGGGCTTGCGCAGCAGCGCAGTCGCGAGGACGAGGAGCAGGACGGCGAAGGCGACCATCATGCCCATGCCTTCGCGCGCCGTTTCCTCCACCCACCAGACGTCCTTCACCCAGAAATTGGGCACCGCAGGCCAGTAGAACACCGTGAGCGCGGAACCCGCCGCCACGCAGGCCCACAGCAGCCGTTCCCCGGCGAGGGAGCGCACGCGCGCCGGGCGCAACGCCGCGGCAAAGCACCAGGCGGCGGGCACGAGGTAGATGGTGGCCCATAGCAGCGCATCGGGATCGTTGTACTGGACGGCGGCAAATGCCACCATCAGCAACCCGGGCAGGATATGCAGGTAACGCACGAGGCCTATTCTAGGACAGGATGCGGCAAATGAAGATGGATGCCCAGATGGCGAAGGTGCGTACGGACACCCACTGGCAGCGATTTTCGGTGCCCTACGAGTTTCCGGTGGTATTCACCGAGGGCGTGTTCGACCCGGAGAACCCGGCGCTGCGCGACGTGCTCGCCCGCCTCGAGCCGGCGAAGCGCCACCGCTGCGTATTCTTCGTGGACGACGGATTGGGAGAGGGGTTGCTCGCGGAGATCCGCGCTTACGCCGAGCGCCACGCCGACGCCCTCGAGCTCGCCTGCGCGCCGGTGGCGGTGCCCGGCGGCGAGAAGATCAAGACCGAGCTGCACTTCGTCGAGAGCATGCAGCAGAAGCTGTTCGACCTGCGCCTCGACCGCCACTCCTACGTCGTCGCCGTGGGCGGCGGCGCGGTACTCGACGCGGTGGGCCTGGTCGCCGCCACCACGCACCGCGGCGTGCGCCACGTGCGCATCCCGACCACCGTGCTGGCGCAGAACGATTCCGGCGTCGGCGTGAAGAACGGCGTGAATCTCCAGGGCGTGAAGAACTTCGTCGGCACGTTCGCACCGCCGTTTGCGGTGCTGAACGACCTGGCGTTCGTCCTCACTCTGCCCGAGCGCGACAAGATCGCCGGCATGGCCGAGGCAGTGAAGGTGTCGCTGATCCGCGATGCCGGGTTCTTCGCCTGGATCGAGCGCCACATGGACGACCTCGCCACCTTCCAGCGCGAAGCGATGGCTTTCATGATCCGGCGCTGCGCCGAACTGCACATGCGACAGATCGGCCAGGGCGGCGATCCGTTCGAGACCGGCAGCGCGCGGCCGCTCGACTACGGGCACTGGTCCGCGCACAAGCTGGAGAGCCTCACGCGCCACCACGTGCGCCACGGCGAGGCGGTGGCGATCGGCATGGCGCTCGATGCGCGCTACTCGGTGCTCGCCGGGCTGCTCGCGGCGGGCGGGGAGGAGCGCATCTGCGCGCTGCTCGAGTACCTGGGCTTCCAGCTCTGGCACCCGGTGCTCGAGCGCGCCGGGGCGAACGGCGAATGGGCGATCCTCGAGGGCCTGAAGGACTTCCAGGAGCACCTCGGCGGCGAACTGACGGTGACGCTGCTCGCGGGCATCGGCACCGGCGTCGAAGTGCACGAGATCGACGTCGAGCGCATGCGCGAGGCCATGCACTGGCTCAAGGCGCGCGCGGCAGGCTGATGCGGCTCTCGGCGGGCGGCGCCCTCAGCCACCTCAGCTACTGCACCAACATCCACGCGGGCGAGACGCTGCAGGAGGTGACGGCGGGGCTCGCGCGCTACCTGCCGGGGATCAAGGCGGACGTCGCGCCGGACCGGCCCTTCGGCGTCGGGCTGCGCTTGGGGCACGCGGCCGCCGAAGGCCTGCGCGATCGCGCCGCGCTCGAGGCGCTCAAGCGCTTCCTTGCCGAGGGCGGCTACTACGTCTTCACCCTCAACGCTTTTCCCTACGGCGCGTTCCACGGGCGCGCAGTGAAGGAGAACGCCTACCGCCCCGACTGGAGCGAGCCCGAGCGCCTCGCCTACACCAACCATGCCGCCGACCTGTTGGGGGAGTTGCTGCCGCCGGGCGAGGAGGGCAGTGTGAGCACCGTCCCGGGCACCTTCAAGCCCTGGGCCGCGGGGCGCCTGGAGGCGATCGTCGAGCATCTGTTGCGCCATGTCGCGCACCTCGTCGCGCTGCGCGAGCGCAGCGGACAGACGATCGTGCTCGCGCTGGAACCCGAGCCGCACTGCTTCCTCGAGACCATCGAGGAGTCGGTCGCGTTCTTCAAGGACCGCCTGTTCTCCCGCGAGGGCGTGGCGCGCCTCGCCGCGCTGAGCCGGCTCTCGCCCGCGGCGGCCGAGGCCGCCCTGCGCCGGCACCTCGGCGTGTGCTACGACGTGTGCCATGCCGCGGTGGAGTTCGAGGACGCGAAGGCCAGCGTGGCGAGCCTGCGCGCGGCTGGCATCGCGATCGGCAAGCTGCAACTGAGCTCGGCACTGCGGGTGGCGTCGCTCGACGCGCACAGCAGGCAATCCCTCGCCGCGTTCGCAGAGCCCGTTTACCTGCACCAGGCGGTGGAGAAATCCGACGGCCGGCTGCGCCGCTACGCGGATCTGCCCGAGGCGCTCGCCGGCGCCGCCGCCGGCGCGGAGCTGCGTGTGCACTTCCACGTGCCCCTGTTCCTCGAGAAGATGGAGCACTTCGGCACCACCCAGGCCTTCCTCGCCGAGATCCTCGCGCTACACCGCGCCGAGCCCATCAGCCGCCACCTCGAAGTGGAAACCTACACCTGGGATGTGCTGCCCGCGTCCTACCGCGCCGCCGGCCTGGGAGAGGCGATCGCGCGCGAGCTGAACTGGGTGAAGGCGCGGCTGCTGCAATGAAGCTGCGCACCGCGTTCAGGCTGGGGCGCGTCTCCAACCTGCCGACGGTGTGGAGCAACACGCTAGCCGGCGCGGTGCTGGCGGGGGCGGGCGGGTTCGGCGCGCAATTCGCGGTGATGCTGCTGGCGTTCTCGCTGTTCTACACGGGCGGCATGTTCCTCAACGACGCGTTCGACGCGCGCTTCGACGCCGCGCAGCGACCCGAGCGCCCGATCCCGTCGGGCGAGGTGAGCCGGCGCGCGGTGTTCGCCTGGGGCTACAGCATGATGGCGCTGGGCACGGGCCTGCTGGCGCCGTTCGGCGTGGCGCCGGCGCTCGCCGGCGTCGCGCTTGCGGCGGCGATCACCTTCTACGACTGGCACCACAAGGGCAATGTGTTCGGCCCGGTAGTGATGGGGCTGTGCCGCGTGCTCGTCTACGTCGCGGCGGGGCTGTGCATCACGCTCGCGCTCCCGGACGCGCTGTGGATCGGCGCCGCGCTGATGTGGTGCTACCTGATCGGCCTCACCTACGTCGCCAAGCAGGAGAATCTGGGCAGGGTGGAGAACCTCTGGCCGCTCGCGTTCCTCGCGGCGCCAGTGGCCTACGGCGCCTGGCTCGCGCTCGGCCAGCCCGCGCTCTGGCCGTTCTGGCTGCTGTTCAGCGGCTGGATGCTGGTGGCGCTGTGGTTTTTGCGCCGGCGCGCCAAGGGCGACATCCCGCGCGCGGTGGTGAGCCTGATCGCGGGTATCTCGCTGCTCGACGCGCTGCTGATCGCCGGCACGGGCGCGTTGGCGCTGGCCGCCTGCGCGCTCGCCGCGTTCGGCGTGACGCTGATCTTGCAGCGCCATATCGCCGGCACCTGAGCTCGCCTACCGGCCGTACACCAACAGCCGGTAGGACTTGTAGCGCTCGAAGGTCGCCTTGCTGCGGTGGCCGGAGAAGTACTTGTAGTTGGCCTTGGCGATCTTGCGCGCGAGCAGCTTGCGCACCACCCACGACGTCAGCGGGTAGTTGTCGCCGAAGTAGCGCCCGAGCGACTCGCCCACGGGCTTCACCTTGTTGAGCAGGATGTCGTTGATCAGGTCGAGGTTCGGGCTGACGCGCGCCGTGAGGTCCTCGTCGCGCAACAGCCGCAACGGCGAGGCGTCGATCGTTTCGCGGAAATCCTTCAGCGCATGGCCGCCGCCGATGCTGCGATCGCCCGTGCCGCCGTCGTCGTGGTGCTCGGTCTTGAAGAAATCGCAGATCACCATCATGCCGCCGGGCTTGAGCAGGGATTGCACGGCCGGCAGCGACGCGTCCATGGGGATGTACTGGAAACTCTCCGCGAACAGCGCCACGTCATAGGCGCCCGCCATCTGCGCGACGGGAAAGTCCTCGAACTTGCACTCGAACAGGCGCGTGTCGCAAGCGGGGCGATCCGCCAGGCGCTCGCGTACCACCTTGGCCAGGCTCGACGCGGGGATCACGCCGTCCACGCGATAGCCGCGATCCACGAGCTGGGCGAGCAGGTGGCCGGTGCCGCAGCCGATGTCGAGCACGCGCGCGGGCGGCGCGGGCAGCGCGCCGATCAGCAGGTCGCTGTAGCGCTGCTGGGCGGTGGCGAGGTTGCCGGGCCGCAGCTCGAGATCCGTGTCCCACAGGCCGAAGTGCAGGTCCTCGACGCCGAGCAACTGGCGCGCCAGCACCAAGCCGAGCTCCCGGCTGTGCATCCGGTCACGGGGCACCGGACGGGCTACTGGAAGCGGTACAAGTAGGTCGCGCGGATGATGCTGCCGCTGTACTTGTTGCCGTTCTGCGGGCCTTCCTTCGCCTTCGAGCTGTAGCTCGTGTAGAGGAAATCGAGCGAGTGGGCGCGAACCAGCGCCACGTTCACGCCGATGTCGAACACCGTGGTGGCGGAGTCGACCCGATAGGAATCGGTGGCCCTGCCCAGTTCGGCGGCGAATGCCGGATCGGTGGCCCAAGCGTTCGGGTTGAGGCCGGCGACAGTCACGGAATTGAACACCTGGTCGCCCTGCATCTGCGTGACGCGCGCGTAAGCCGTGTTCCTCGCGCCGAAGCGGTAATCGACGTTGACCCAGAAGCGCGTGCTGTCCATGTCGTAGATCGCCACTTCACCGGCACGGCCCGGGTCGCCGCCGTTGCGTTGGTCCCAGGCGAAGCCCCCGCCCAGCCGTGTGCGATCGGTGAGGTGGCTGCCGACGCTGGCTTCGAGCGTCATGATCGTGCCGTCGCGCAATTCGCTTTCCGCGTGCCGCAACCATTCCAGCGTGCCCGCGACTTCGAAGATGGGCGAACTGAATACGGTGCCCGGCTGGATGCGCCAGGCCGCCCGCCCCGAAAGCGAGAGGTTGCTGAGGTCGTCGAACGTCGTGAAGTGGCTGTAATTCGCTGCAGCGCGGAACAGTGCCCCGCTGCGGCCGCCGAGCATCACACTGCGCGTGGCCGAGCCGCCGACCGACAGGATGCTGTCGCCCTTCTGGTCGGCGTCGTACAGGCCACGCGTGGCGTTGTCGTCGTGCGCGAACTCGCCAGACGCGCCGAAGCGCCAGCCCTGCGCCGCCTGCGCGGGCGCGAGCGGTACGATCAGCAGCAGTGCGCCGGCAAATGCGATGGTCCGCTTCATGAGTCTTCCCCCCGGATGGGCTTGCGCGTGATAATACGTCGCCCATCCGATCGGCGAAAGGGAAACGTGCGATGACGCAGCGCTCCAACGAAGCAGCGGAAGACCCCCGTCGCGCGTTCCTGCTGAAGGCATTGGCCGCGGGCGTGTTCGCCGCGGGCGCGACGCCCGCGGCCTGGGCGCAGTTCTTCGGCCGCAAGCCGCAGAAGCTGCCGGCGGGCCAATCCGTCTACGAGGCCACCGGCGCGGTGACGGTGAACGGACAGCCGGCGACGAGCGCCACGCGCATCGGCGCCACCGGCAGCGTCGAGACCGGCCGCGGCGCGCAGCTGATCTTCGTCGTCGGCGTCGATGCGTTCCTGCTGCGCGAGAGGAGCCGCCTCGAGCTCTCGGGCGACGGCCTGCTGGTGAACACGATGCGCCTCGCCACCGGCGCGCTGCTGTCGGTGTTCGGCAGCGGCCAGAAGCGCGTCGTCACCACCACTTCGGCCAGCGGCATTCGCGGCACCGGCCTGTACGTCGAGTCCGAGCCGGAGCGCAGCTACGTGTGCACCTGCTATGGGACGGTGCAGATCGCCACGCTCGCCGATGCGAGCGTCGCCGAGCGCATCGTCTCGAGGCACCACGACGCGCCGCGCTACGTGACGAAGAACCGCATCGAGCCCGCACCTTTCATCAACCACACGGACGTCGAGCTCGCGCTGATCGAAGCCCTGGTCGGTCGCACGCCGCCGTTCTCGCTGTTCGACGAAGACTACGGCGGCGCGCGCCGCTACTAGCAACAAACACTGGGAGGAGGAGCCATGCAAGCACGAAGGCTGTGGAGTGGCGTGATCGCCGCGGGGGTGCTCGCCGTTGCCGGCGGCGCGTCGGCGCAGACGGTGAAGGTGGGCGTGGTGCTGCCCTTCACGGGGGTGGGCGCCGAGTTTGGCCAGCAGGTCGACCGCGGCATGCAGATGTACATGAAGCTGAACGCGGGTGCTTTCGCACCCTACAAGGTGGAGCTGGTGCGGCGCGACTCCAAGAACCCGAGCGGCGCGGAAGCGAAGACCGCGGTGCAGGAGCTGATCGCGCAGGAGAAGGTCGATTTGCTCACCGGGTTCATCTACTCGCCCGACGCCATCGCGTCGGCGCCGCTCGCCACCGCGGCGAAAAAGCCCATGGTGATCATGAACGCGGGCACGGCGTGGATCACCAACCTCTCGCCGATGATCTCGCGCGTGTCGTTTTCCATGTGGCACGCGGGCCACGCCATGGGCGAGGCCGCGGCGAACAGCCTGAAGGCCAAGACCGCGGTGGTCGGCTACACCGACTACCCGCCGGGCAAGGACAGCCTGGACGCCTTCAAGCGCGGCTTCGAGACGGCGGGCGGCTCGGTGGTGGACGCGATCCCGATGGGCGGGCCGGGGCAGGTGCCGGACTTCACGCCGTTCTTCCAGCGCGCCAAGGACAAGAAGCCCGACGTGTTCTTCGTCTTCGTGCCCGCGGGCGACCATGCGGTGAGCGTGATGAAGACCTATACGGCGCTCGGCATGCGCGAGGCGGGCATCAAGCTGGTCGGGCCCGGCGACATCACCCAGGACATCAAGCTGCAGTCGATGGGCAAGGACGCCGTGGGCCTGATCACGGTGCACCACTACAACGCCGACCTCGACAACGTCGCCAACCGGCGGCTGGTCGCCGCCTGGAAGCAGGAGTACGGCGCCGACTCGACGCCCGATTTCATGGCGGTGCAGGGCTACGACGGCATGGCGGCGATCGCGCACGTGGTGCGCACGCTGGGCGGGCGCATCGACGCCGAGGGCGCGATGAAGGCGCTCAAAGGGTGGAAGTACGACAGCCCGCGCGGCCCGATCTCGATCGACCCGGCGACGCGCGACATCGTCATGAACGAGTACCTGAGCGAGCTGGTGCTGAAGGACGGGCGCCTGGTGCAGAAGAACATCGGCGTCATCGAGGCCGTGAAGGACATGTGCAAGGAGCTGAAGGCCGGCAAGTGCGCGCAATAGCGCCGGGCCGCTCCTTGTAGATGGATCTGGCGAGCATCCTGCTCGGCGGCCTCGCCGCCGGCATGGTGCTGTTCGTGGTGTCGGTGGGCCTGTCGGTGACGATGGGCCTGATGGGCTTCGTCAACCTTGCCCACGGCGGCTTCGCCATGCTCGGCGGCTACGCCGTGGTGCTCGCGATGCGGCACTGGGGCCTGCCGTTCTCCGCCGCGCTCGCGCTCGGTTTCGTCGCGGTGGCGCTGCTGGCGGCGCTCCTCGAGCGCACGCTCTACGCGCGCCTGTACCGCGCCTCCGAGCTCGACCAGGTGCTGTTCACCATCGGCCTCGTGTTCGTGATGGTGGCGGGCGTCACGCTCACGGTGGGCCCGGAGACGCAAGGCGTGCAGTTGCCGGCCTGGCTGCGCGGCCAGACCGACCTGGGTTTGCTCAAGTACCGCACCTACAGCCTCGCGCTCATCGCCTTCGGCGTGCTGCTGATGGCGGCGCTGTGGCTCGGCTTCGAGAGGACGCGCATCGGCGCGCAGATCCGCGCCGCGGTCGACAACCGCCGCATGGCCGAATCGATGGGCGTGGACGTGCGGCGGCTGTTCACGCTGACCTTCGCGCTCGGCAGCGGGCTCGCCGCGGCGGGCGGCGGCCTGGGCGCCGAGATCCTCGGCCTCGACCCGCAGTACCCACTGCGCTACCTCGCCTACTTCCTCATCGTGGTGGCGGTGGGCGGGCTCGGGCGCGTCTCGGGCGTGTTCTTCGCCGCGCTCGCCCTCGGTGTGCTCGATTTCGTGCTCAAGGTGCATTTTCCCAAGGGCGGCACGATGTTCATCTACGCGCTCACCATCGCGTTCCTGCTCGCGCGCCCGCAGGGCCTGTTCGGCAAGCGCGCATGAGCCTCCAGGCCGCCACGCTCGAAGCCGCCACGCGCCACCGCCTGCGCGCCTGGGAGGCGCTGCCGTGGCTCGCGGCGCTCGGCGCGTTCTTCCTGTTTCCCGATTACCTCGCCTTCGGCACGCAGGTGCTGGTGATGATCCTGTTCGCGCTGTCGCTCGACCTGGTGCTCGGCTATGCCGGCATCGTCACGCTCGGGCACGCGGCGTTCTTCGGCGCGGGCGCCTACACCGTGGCGATGCTCGCGGCGCATGCGGGCTGGAACGAGCCGCTCTCGGGCCTCGCGGCCGCCGCGCTCGTCGCCGGGCTGCTTGGCCTCGCCAGCGGCTGGGTGCTGCTGCGCACGCACGGGCTGACGCTGCTCATGCTGACGCTGTGCACCATGGCGCTGCTGGAGCAGGCGGCGAACATGTTCTCCGGGTTCACCGGCGGCTTCGACGGCATGCCGGGCCTCGCCTACCGGCCGATCCTGGGGCTGTTCGAGTTCGACGTGCTGTACTTTCGCACGCAGTACCTGTACGCGCTCGCGGTGCTGTTCGCGTGCTTCATCGCGCTGCGCGTGCTGGTGCATTCCTCCTTCGGGCGCAGCCTCACCGGCATCCGCGAGAACCTGCTGCGCATGCACGCGGTGGGCGCGCCGGTGCGCGCGCGCCAGGTGCTCGCCTATGCCGTCTCGGCGGCCCTGGCCGGCGTGGCGGGCGCCGTGTTCGCGCAGGCCACCAGCTACGTGAATCTCGCGGTGCTCGGCCTGGAGCGCGCCGCGGGCGTGCTGATCATCCTCATCCTGGGCGGCTACGGGCGACTGTACGGCGCGTTCGTCGGCGCGCTCGCCTACCTGCTGCTCGAACATACGCTGTCCAAGGCCTATCCCACCGCGTGGCAGCTCGGCATCGGCATCACGCTGGTGCTGGTGGCGCTCTACGCGCGTAACGGCATCCTCGGCCTCGTCGACGCGCTGCGCCGGCGCTGGGGCGCGCGATGAGCGCCGTGCTGCTCGAAACGCAGGGGCTGAGCAAGCGCTTCGGCGCGCTGGAGGTGGCGCGCGCCATCGACTTTCGCCTCGAGGCCGGCGCGCGCCATGCGCTCATCGGGCCGAACGGCGCCGGCAAGACCACCTTCGTCAACCTGCTCACCGGCGTGCTGGCGCCCACCGACGGCCGCGTGCTCCTCGACGGCGAGGACGTGACGCGCCTGGCGCCGGCGAAGCGCGTGAAGCGCGGTATCGCGCGCACCTTCCAGATCAACCAGCTGTTCCGCGGCCTGCCGGTGCTGGAGAACGTGGCGCTGGCAGTGGCCGAGCGCCTCGGCGCGGGCGGCGACATGGCGCGGCCGGCGGGGCGGCGCGCCGACGTCCTCGCGGAGGCCGGGCGCCTGGTCGAGCTGCTGCACCTGGGCGCGGACGCCGGGCGGCGCATCGACGAGCTGCCCTACGGCCGCCAGCGCCTGGTCGAAATCGCCATTGCGCTGGGGCTCGAGCCGCGGCTGCTGCTGCTGGACGAGCCCGCGGCCGGCATCCCGAGCGCCGAGAGCCACATCGTGCTGCAGGCCATCGCCGCGCTGCCGCCCGACATCGCGGTGCTGATCATCGAGCATGACATGGACCTCGTGTTCCGCTTTGCCGAGCGCATTACGGTGCTGGTGGGCGGCGCGATCTTCGCCGAGGGCACGCGCGCCGAGATCGCCGCCAACCGCGAGGTGCGCGCGGTGTACCTGGGCACCGCGCTCGATGCCTGAGGCGCTGCGCCTGTCGGGCGTCACCGCGGGCTACGGCGCCACGCACGTGCTCGAGGGCATCGACCTCGCGCTCGGCGCGGGCGAGAGCCTGTCGATCATCGGCAGGAACGGCGTGGGCAAGTCGACGCTCCTCGCCACGATCATGGGCCACACCACGCTGCACGCGGGCGCGATCGAGCTCCAGGGGGCGCGCATCGAGTCGAGTGCCTCGCACCGGCGCGCGCTCGCCGGCCTCGCCTGGGTGCCGCAGGAGCGCGAGATCTTTGCATCGCTCACGGTACGCGAGAACCTCGAGCTCGGCGCGCGCCCGGGCTCCTGGGACCTCGCGCGCGTGTGCGAGCTGTTTCCCAACCTCGAGGAGCGGCTCGGCCACGGCGGCGCGCAGCTCTCCGGCGGCGAGCAGCAGATGCTCGCCATCGCGCGCGCGCTGCTCACCAACCCGTCGGTGCTGCTGATGGACGAGCCCACCGAGGGCCTCGCGCCGGTGGTGGTGCAGGCGCTCGCCACGGTGCTGGCGCGATTGCGCGCGGCGGGCGGATTGGCGATCGTGCTGGTGGAGCAGAACAGCCGCGTGGCGCTGGAGTTCGCCGAGCGCGCAGTGGTGATGGATCGCGGGCGCATCGTCTATGACGGCGCGACGCAGGCGCTGCGCGCCGACGCCGATCTGCTGGCGAGCCTGGTGGCGGCCGAGTAGACTGCAAATTCCCAGGAGGAGACACGCATGGCACGCAAGAAGGCAGGGACCCAAAGCAAGCAGGCGCAGAAGGAGCTGCGCTCGCTCGGCCAGCGGATCGACGCGCTGATCGCGCAGGCCAAGCGCACCGAGCGCGAGGCTGCGTCGCGCTACGACAAGCAGCTCAAGGCGCTGCGCGCGAAGCAGGCGCAGGCGAAAACGGCGGTGGAGAAACTGCGCCGCCGGAGCGCGGCCGCCGCGCCGCCGCTCAAGGCCGGGCTGCAGCGTGCCTGGGCGGACCTCAACGACGCCGTGAAGCAGGCCGCCGCGCGCTTCCGCCGGACCTCCTGAGGCCGGGCGGTCCCGCGCGATGGCGCTTGCGGCATTCAATTTCGCGCGCTGGATCGACGAACACGCGCACCTGCTCAAGCCCCCCGTGGGCAACCAGCAGGTGTTCACGGCGGCGGGCGACCTGGTGGTGATGGTGGTGGGCGGCCCCAACGCGCGCACCGACTACCACGACGACCCGTACGAGGAATTTTTCTACCAGTTGCGCGGCAACATGGTCCTCAAGGTGATCGAGGACGGAAAGCCGCGTGACCTCCCGATCCGCGAAGGCGAGATCCTGCTGATCCCCGGGCACCTGCGCCACTCGCCGCAGCGTCCCGAGCCGGGCTCGGTGGGCTTGGTGGTGGAAAAGGTGCGGCCGAAGGACGTGAACGACGCCTTCGAGTGGTACTGCCCGCGGTGCTGGGCGCAGGTGCACCGCGTGGAACTGAACGTGCAGGACATCGTCAGGGACCTGCCCCCGCTGTTCGAGGCGTTCTACGGGAGCGAGCGCAACTGCCCGCAGTGCGGCCACGTCCACCCGGGCAAGGCGTGAAGCCCCAGGCCATCGACATGCACAGCCATTTCTTCCCGCGCGAGTGGGAGGACCTGGGCAAGCGCTTCGGCACGCCCGACTGGCCGAGGATGAAGCACCTGGGCGGCGGCAAGGCGATGGTGATGCTGGGCGAGCGCGAGTTCCGCCCCGTGTACGCCGCGTGCTGGGATGCGCCCACGCGCCTCGCGGAGATGGATCGCGACGGCATCGAGCTGCAGGTGATGTGCTCGACGCCGGTGCTGTTTGCCTACGCGCGCCCGAGCGCGCAGGCGCTGTACTGCGCGCAGCTATTCAACGACGCCGGACTCGAGCTTGCCGCAAAGGGCAACGGGCGGCTGAAGACCCTGTGCCAGGTGCCGCTGCAGGACACCGACGCGGCGTGCAAGGAACTGTCGCGCGCCATGCAGGCGGGCCACCTCGGCGTGCAGATCGGCAACCACGTCGGCAACCGCGACCTCGACGACGAAGGCATCGTCACGTTCCTGCAGCATTGCGCGGCCGAGGG
>DASTTC010000172.1:0-3381 GCA_035760345.1 Burkholderiales bacterium
CGAAGTGGTGTTCGACCAGGTGCACACCGTGCAGCTCGCCGCACGGCCGATCGTGCTGCAGGGCGATGCCGCCACCTACACCTGCGACGCGCTCATCGTCGCCACCGGCGCGTCGGCCAAATACCTCGGCCTGCCCTCCGAAACGAAGTTCATGGGCAAGGGCGTGTCCGCCTGCGCCACCTGCGACGGCTTCTTCTACAAGGGCCAGGACGTGGCGGTGATCGGCGGCGGCAACACCGCCGTCGAGGAGGCGCTGTACCTCGCCAATATCTGCCGCCAGGTGACCCTCGTGCACCGCCGCGACAAGTTTCGCGCCGAGAAGATCATGATCGACAAGCTGATGAAGCGCGTGGCGGAAGGCCGCATCCTGCTGGAACTCGATGCCACGCTGGCCGAGGTGCTGGGCGACGCGAGCGGCGTCACCGGCGCGCGCATCGGCAACGTGAAGACCGGCGCGACCCGGGACCTCGCGCTCAAGGGCATATTCATTGCCATCGGCCATACGCCCAATACGCAGCTGTTCGCCGGCCAGCTCGACATGAACAACGGCTACATCGCCACGCGCGCCGGGCGCGACGGCGACTTCACGGTCACCAGCGTGCCCGGCGTATTCGCCGCCGGCGACGTGCAGGACCACGTGTACCGCCAGGCGGTGACCAGCGCCGCCACCGGCTGCATGGCGGCGCTCGACGCCGAAAAGTTCCTCGACCAGCAGGCCGCCTGAGGCGCTTGCATGGCTGACGCCGACGATCGTGACGCGCTGCGACGCGCGCTCGCCGGCGTGAAGCCGCTCGCGCGCGGGCGACGCCAGCCGCTCGCCCGCCCCGCCCCGCCGCCGGTCCCGGCGCAGACGCACCGCGACGAGCGCGCGGTGCTCGCCGAGAGCATCGCCGGACCGCTGTCGGTCGAGGACGCGCTCGATTCCGGCATCGAGCTCACCTACCTGCGCGACGGCGTATCACGGCAGGTGTTGCGGCGGCTGCGCCGCGGGCACTGGGTGGTGCAGGACGGCATCGACCTGCACGGCATGAACCGCGTCGAAGCCGCGCACCAGGTGGCCGAGTTCATCCGGGGGTCGGCGGCGCGCGGTTTGCGCTGCGTGCGCATCGTGCACGGCAAGGGGCTGCGCTCGATGAACCGCGAGCCGGTGCTCAAGGGCAAGCTGCGGGCCTGGCTCGTGCCGCGCGACGAGGTGCTGGCGTTCTGCCAGGCGCCGGCGGCGGACGGGGGCAGCGGCGCGATGCTGGTGCTGCTGAAAGCCCGCTAGATCGCGGACTCGTTGGTCTCGCCGGTGCGGATGCGCACCACGTGCTCGACCGCGGTGACGAAGATCTTGCCATCGCCGATCTTGCCGGTGCGCGCCGACTTCACGATGGCCTCGATGGCCCCCTCGACCTGCTTGTCCGGCACCACCAGCTCGATCTTCACCTTGGGCAGGAAGTCGACCACGTACTCGGCGCCGCGGTACAGCTCGGTATGGCCCTTCTGGCGGCCGAAGCCCTTCACCTCGGTGACAGTGAGGCCGGTGACGCCCACTTCCGAGAGCGCCTCGCGCACCTCGTCGAGCTTGAACGGCTTCACGATGGCTTCGATCTTCTTCATGCCTGATCCTCCCGGAATGCGCACCGCCATTATAGCGACAGCCCGCCGTCGTCGCGGTAGTGCGACGTGATCGGGTAGCGCCAGTCCTTGCCGAAGCCGCGCAGCGTGATGCGCACCCCCGGGGGCGCCTGGCGGCGCTTGTATTCGCTTTGCCGGATCAGCCCGACGACGCGCCGCACGTCCGCGGCGGCGAAGCCCTGGGCGACGATCTGGCGCGGGCCGAGATTGTGTTCCATATAGGCTTCGAGGATGCCGTCGAGCACGTCGTAGGGCGGCAGGCTGTCCTGGTCGGTCTGGTCCGGCCGCAGCTCGGCCGAGGGCGCGCGGGTGATGATGTTCCCGGGAATCGCATCGGATACCGTGTTGCGGTAGCGCGAGAGGCGCCACACCAGCGTCTTGGTGAGGTCCTTGATCACCGCGAAGCCGCCGGCCATGTCCCCGTACAGGGTCGAGTAGCCCACTGCCATCTCCGACTTGTTGCCGGTGGTGAGCACGATGGAACCGAACTTGTTGGACAGCGCCATGAGCAGCGTGCCGCGCACGCGCGCCTGCAGGTTCTCCTCGGCCACGTCCGGCGCGCGGCCGGCGAACTGCGGCGCAAGGGCCGCGGCGAACGCATCGCACACCGGCTGGATCGGGATGATGTCGTAGCGCACGCCGAGGCGCCGAGCCATTTCCGCGGCGTCGTCCAGGCTCATCTGCCGCGTGTAGCGCGAGGGCATCATCACGGCGCGCACCCGCTCGGCGCCGAGCGCGTCGCACGCGATGGCAAGCGTCAGCGCCGAGTCGACGCCCCCCGACAGGCCGATGATCGCGCCGGGAAAGCCGTTCTTGCCCAGGTAGTCGCGCGTGCCCAGGCGCAGCGCCGCGTAGATCTCCGCTTCGAGCGCCAGCTCGGGCGCGACGGCGCCGGACACGGGCCGCGCGCCGTCGAATTCGAACAGCTCCAGCGACTCCTCGAAGAACGGGCTCTGGCGCACCAGCGCGCCGCTCGCGTCGAGCACGCAGGAGGCGCCGTCGAACACCAGTTCATCCTGCCCGCCGACCAGGTTCACCGCCACCATGGGCAGGCCGGTGGCGCGGATCCATTCGCGGAAGATGCCGTGCCGCGCCGCCTGCTTGCGCGTGTGGTAGGGCGAAGCGTTGATGGACAGCATGGCCTGCGCGCCGGCCGCCTTCGCGGCCGCCGGCACGCGACCGAACCACACGTCCTCGCAAATGGCGAGACCGAAGCGAACGCCTTTCACCTCGACCAGGCACACCCCTTCGCCCGCCTCGAAGTAGCGCTTCTCGTCGAACACGTCGTAGTTGGGCAGCTCGCGCTTTCTCGCCACCGCGGCGATGCGCCCGTCGCGCAGCAGCGCGGCCGCGTTGTAGCGCTTGCCATCGGCGGCGAGCTCCGGAAACCCCACCACCACGCCGATGCCCCGCACGCGCGGCGCCATGCGCTCGAGCTCGCGCCGGCAATCGGCGAGGAAACCCTCGCGCAGCACCAGGTCCTCCGGCGGATAGCCGCACAGCGAGAACTCCGGGGTCAGCACCAGGTCCGCGCGCGCGGCGCGCGAGCGCTCCACGAAATCCAGGATGCGCGCGGCGTTGCCGGCGAGGTCGCCGACCGTGCAGTTCATCTGTGCCGCGGCGATCAGGATGCGTTCAGCCATCGCGGGGATTCTATAATGGCCGCATGGCGACGAACGACTCCCTGCGCGTCGCCGATTCGCTCGCCGGCGTTCCCGCGGCACAGTGGAACGCGCTGGCCGGCGGTAATCCCTTCGTGCG
>DASTTC010000173.1:0-3386 GCA_035760345.1 Burkholderiales bacterium
CGGCGTTCTGCACGTAGGGAATGAGCAGCGACTGCGCGCCGGCGTCCAGCACGCGCTTGATGGTGACCATGTCGTTCCACGGCACGCGCACCACCGGGTGCGTGGGGTAGGGCGCCGCCGCCTGCAGTTGCGCGAGCAGGCTCTCCAGGTCGTTCGGCGAATGCTCCATGTCGAGTAGGATCCAGTCGTAGCCGGCGCCGGCGATCACCTCGACGGTGTAGTGCGACGACAGGCTCGACCACAGGCCGATCGGGTTCTTGCCCTCGCGCAGGGCACGCTTGAACGCGTTCTTCGGCAATTCCATCGGGCGACGTGGTGCGGGCGGGGGGTACCTGTGGATTCTACCCGGGCGGGGCCCTGACAAGAGATCACATGCTGGAGTGACGCCGGCGGGCCGAACACCCCCGGGCGGGGTTTACACTCTGCACTGCGCTCAACTACATTACGGTCGGCTGTTTGCGGCCCGGGGTCCGGGGGGGAAGGGTGGCTCGATACTGGCGTGGTCTGGTGGTCGCGTTCGCGTGCCTGGCCGCCTCCGCGGCCTGGGCGCAGTCCGACCCGCAGCTCGTCGCGCAAGGCGAAGCCCTGGTCCGCGCCGGCCGCTTCGCGGAGGCCTACCAGCTGCTGGCGCCGCACGAGGACCGGCTCGCGGGCGACCTGAAATTCGACTACCTGCTGGCGCGCTCGGCCCTCGAGAGCGGACAACCGAGCAAGGCGAGCTTCATCTACGAGCGCATCCTGGCGGTCGAGCCGAATTTCCTGGGCGTGCGGCTGGAGATGGGGCGTGCCTACTTCGCCCTGGGCGACTACGCGCGCGCCAAGCTCGAGTTCGAGACCGTGCTGCGATTCGAGAACCTGCCGCCCGACCTGCGCCAGCAGGCGCAGATCTACAGCAACGCGGCCCAGCAGCAGCTCGCGGGCAAGAAGACCGTGTTCTTCACCTATCTCGAGTACGGCTACGGCTACGACTCGAATCCGCAGTCCGCGACCCGCATCAGCGTCATCACGCTCGCGGGCGGGGGCACGCTGACCCTGCCGCAGACCGCGCTCCCGCAGGGCGACCACTACCAGGCACTGACCGCGGGTGGCGAGCTGGTGCACGCGCTCAGCGACCGCTTCACGGTGTTCGGCGGCGGCGATGCGCGCGGGCGGTGGTACCGGGATCTCGAGGTGGCGGACTACAGCACCGTCGACGGGCGGATCGGCGTCGGCTACAACGCGGGCGCGCACAACGTGCGCGCGGCGCTCGTCGGCGGACGCTTCCGGCTGGATGACGTCGACACCCGGGACACCGGCGGCGGCACGCTCGACTACCGCTACCTCGCGAGCAAGCAGGATCAGATATCGCTCGGCTTCAGCGGCTCGCGCAACAAGTTCCTGCCCGCTGCACTGCAGATCAACAGCTACGACCTCTACCAGGGCACGATCAGCTGGCTGCACGCTTCCGCCGACGGTCGCGGCGCGGCGGGGCTGACGCTGCTCGCCGGCAAGGAGCGCGAAACGGCGGGGCGCGTGGACGGCGACAGGCCGTTCCTCGGCCTGCGGGTTTCCCTGCAGCGGTCGTTCGCCGGCACGCTCGGCGCGTTCCTGCAGGCGGGCGCGCAGCGCGGCGAATACGAGCTGGTGAACCCGCTCTTCGGTACGCAGCGCGACGAGACGCTCTACGACCTGAGCGCGGGCGCGAGCTGGGTGTTCGCCAAAGGCTGGTCGCTGCGGCCGCAGGTGCAGTACTTGAAGAACAAGTCCAACCTGCCGCTGTTCGAGTTCGAGCGCACCGACGTGTCCCTCAATCTGCGCTGGAACGGCTGACATGATCTGCAGAGTCGCCAACGTCACATTCGCCGCTGTTGCGCTCCTGGCCGCGGCGGCTTCGGGCACCGCATTCTCCCAGAGCGACGCCGCGGCGGGCCGCTTCATCGCCGTGACCGGTGAGGTGAAGATCGTCGGCGCCGACGGGGTCACGCGGGGTGCCGTGCGCGGCGGCGAGTTCCGCCAGGGCGAATCGATCGTCACCGGCCCCGACGCGCTCGCCCAGGTGCGCATGACCGACGGCGGCGCGCTCTCGGTGCGCGCGGAGTCACAGCTCAAGCTCGAAGGCTACCGGTTCCGGGGCAATGACGATCCCGAGCCGAGCTTCTTCGCATCGCTCATCAAGGGCGGCTTCCGCACCATCACCGGGCTGATCGGCCGCAACCGGCGCGACAGCTACCGCGTCGCCACGACCTCGGCAACGATGGGTATCCGCGGAACGCACTTCGAGATCGTGCACGTCGTGCAGCCCTTGCCTGACGCGGCGCCCGGCACCTACAACCGCGTGTACGACGGCATCGTCGCGATCCGGAACCGCGCGGGCGCGGAGCTCCTGGTGACGCGGGACCAGACCGTGTTCGTGGCGCTGCCGGGCAACGTGGCGCCCGTACTGGTGCGGCCGCCCGCCGGGATCTACAGCAAGCCGACGCCGGTGCCGGTATTCAAGCCGCAGGCGCGTGACGCGAGCGACGCCGCGGCGCACAAGGACAAGGTCGCACCGCGGGAGGCGCTGCGCGGCGGGGAGAAATCCCGCGCGATCCTTGCGCCGCGGACCGCGCAGCCGGTGGAGTCGTCGCCGACGCTGAGTTCGCCCCTGCTGACCCCGATCGATACGCCGACGACGATCTCGCCGACGCTGACGGCGCCGACGACCACGATCATCTCGCCGACGACCACGACGATTTCGCCGACGCTGACCGCACCGACGACCACGACCCTCTCGCCGACGACGACCACGATTTCGCCCACCACGACAACCCTCTCGCCGACCACCACGACGATTTCGCCGACGCTGATTTCGCCCACGACCACCACGATCTCGCCCACGACCACCACGATCTCGCCCATCACGACAACGATCTCACCGACCACGACCACCATCTCGCCGACCACGACCACCATCTCGCCGACGCTGACCGCGCCGACGACCACCACGATCATCAAGCGATGAGCCAACCTGTATGAGGAGACCAGCCATGCGTATGCCCACCGTACTGATCCCGATTGCGATGCTCAGCCTCGCGTTCCCGGCGACGGCCCAGGAAATGCCGCGCCTGCTCTTTTGCATGGGGCAATGCTTCGGCGTCGCCAAGAACGGCGACCGCATCCCGGTCACTAAAGGCACCGAGCTCGCCCCGGGGCTTAGGCTCGAGACCGGGCCGAACTCCTACGCGCAGGTCAAGTTCGGGCCGGACAACGCCGGCGGCATCGGCGAGAACGCGCGCGTGAGATTCGAGAGCCGCCCCGGTGAGCGCGACGTGGTCTTCCTGGACCAGGGACGCATCCGCATGATCGGCGGCGAGCTGATCGGGCGGCCCGGCACGCCGCCGGTGGAGCTGCGCACGCTCGAGGGCACG
>DASTTC010000174.1:0-2381 GCA_035760345.1 Burkholderiales bacterium
GCGGCTATACTTGGCGCCCCAGACACGAATCGAACGTGCGACCTGCCCCTTAGGAGGGGGCTGCTCTATCCACTGAGCTACCGGGGCGTGAGCGGGGATTCTACCTTTTTGAGATATCTACTTTCGGCCGTCGCGACGCTGCTCGCGCTTCCCGCACTCGCCCAGAGCTGGGCCTGGGACGACGGCAGCGTGCCGTTCGTGGTCACGCCGCCGGAGATCGTCGAGCGCATGCTGCGCCTGGCCGAGGTGGGCCCCGGCGACACGCTGATCGACCTGGGCTCGGGCGACGGGCGCATCGTCATCGCGGCCGCGCAGCGCGGCGCGCGCGCATTCGGGGTGGACATCGACCCGGAGCTGGTGCGCACGGCCACCGCGAACGCGAGCAAGGCGGGCGTCGCCGAGCGCGCGACGTTCGCGGTGCGCGACATCTTCGACACCGACCTGTCCAGGGCGAGCGTGGTCGCTTTCTACCTGCTGCCCGAAATCAACGCCAAGCTGCTGCCGCGGCTGCTCGCGCTCAAGCCCGGCACGCGCATCGTGTCGCACGACGGCAGCATCGGCGAGTGGGCGAGCGACGAGCGACTGGAGATGCGCGTGCCGGAAAAGCCGGTGGGGGTGGACGGCCGCTCGCGCGTCGAGCTCTGGGTGGTGCCGGCCGACGCGCGCGGCCGCTGGGTGAGCGACGTGCCGCAGCACGGCGGGCTGTGGCGCTTCACCGTCCGGCAACGCTACCAGGAAATGGACATCGAGGCGGCCGCGCAGGGCCGCGACATCCTGGTGCGCGCGAGCCGGCTGCGCGGCACCGAGATCAAGATCGCGCTCACCGGCATCGTGGGCGGGCACGCCTGGAACCACTTTTTCGAGGGACGCATCGACGGCGACCGCATCGCGGGGCGCCTGAGCGTCTCGGACGGCAACCAGACGAGGAGCTATCCATGGACGGCGCAAAGACTGTTGTAGCGGGAACGACGGCGGCGCCGCGGCAGCTGCTCTCTGTATCGGACGGCGTCATCCTGATGTGCGGGATGGTAATCGGCGCCGGCATCTTCAGGCTGCCCTCTCTGGTGGCCGCCAATACGTCGACAGAGCTTACGTTCCTCTTCGCCTGGCTCCTCGGCGGAGGGGTTTCGCTTTGCGGCGCGCTGATATACGCGGAGCTGGCTTCGCGCTATCCGGAAACAGGCGGCGAGTACTCCTTTCTCGCACGCGGTATCGGCCGCGGCGCGGCGTTCATGTTCGCGTGGTCACGCATGACCGTAATTCAGACCGGCGCGATTGCCGCGGTGGCATTCGTTTTCGGCGACTATGCGTCCGAGATGCTGCGACTGGGCGACAAGAGCCCGGCAATCTACGCGGCCATCGCTGTTGTAGCGCTCACCGCGGTCAACGTCCTGGGAACGCGAGAGTCGAAGAATCTGCAGAAGGCGGCGCAATTTCTGCTCTTTGCCGGACTGATCTTCATCGGTATCGCAGGAATGTTGTCCGGCGCGCCTGGTCGGTCGCCCACGACGGGGGCTGCAGGTCCTTTCGGCCTTGCCATGATCTTCGTGCTGTTTGCCTACGGCGGTTGGAACGAGGCTGCCTATCTTGCCGGTGAAGTACGCGACGCACGCCGCAACATGCTGCGCATTCTGGTGATTGGGATCGTGACGATCACCGCGTTGTACCTGCTCGTCAATCTCGGCTACCTGTTCGCGCTCGGGCTTGACGGGATGAAGCAGTCGAAGGCCGTCGCCGCCGATGCGGTGCGCGCCGTCGCTGGCGAGAGAAGCGCCGTGGTCATCGCGATTGTGGTTTGCATCGCGGCACTGACCACGATGAACGCCGCGATCTTCACTGGCGCGCGCACGACCTATGCGCTGGGGCGGGACTTCGTGTTTTTCCGCCATATCGGGATCTGGCGTGAGAGCGGCAGCACGCCAGCCAACGCGCTATTGCTCCAAGGCGGGATTGCCCTCGTGCTGGTATGGGCGGCCTCGTCTACGCCGGACGGTTTCAGCGCCATGGTGGCCTACACCGCGCCAGTGTTCTGGACGTTCTTTTATCTCACCACGGTCACGCTGTTCGTCTTCCGGGACCGCAACGAGGACGCGCCGGCATTCCGCGTGCCGCTCTATCCGCATATCGCAATTGCGTTCGCCGTGATGTGCATCTACATGTTCTATTCGAGCATCGACTATGTGCGCAACCCCGAGTACGGGCCGAAGTTCGGGAATAGTGTCCTGGCCGGCCTGATCGTCATGGCGCTCGGCGTGCCCCTGTACTTCCTCGCCCGCCGCCGGTGACCCTCACCGAGTTGCGCTACATCGTCGCCGTGGCGCGCGAGCGCCACTTCGGCCGCGCCGCGCACTCCTGCTTCGTGTCGCAGCCGACGTTGTCGG
>DASTTC010000175.1:0-3421 GCA_035760345.1 Burkholderiales bacterium
GTTGTTCGCCGACTCGGGGCCGGCCACGCCCTCGATCGCGCCCTTGCCGAACTGCTCGGGGTGCTTGGACACCTTCTTTTCCACCGTGTAGGCGGCGAACGACGACAGCAGCGCGCCGCCGCCGGGCAGGATGCCGAGAAAGGAGCCGAGCGCGGTGCCGCGCAGGATCGGCGCCCAGGAGCGCTTGAGGTCATCCAGCGACGGATACAGGTGCTTCACCTTGCCGACGAACACCTCGCGCTGGCCCTTCTGCTCCAGGTTGGTGACGATCTCGGTGACGCCGAACATGCCCATGGCGACGATGACGAAGCCAATGCCGTCGGCCAGATCCGGGATGTCGAAGGTGTAACGCAGCACCCCGGAATTGACATCGGTGCCGATCAGCCCGAGCAGCAGCCCCAGCACCACCATGGCGATCGCCTTGAGCAGCGAGCCGTGCGCCAGCACCGTGGCCGCGACCAGGCCGAGCACCATGAGCGAGAAATACTCCGCCGGGCCGAACTTCAGCGCCACCTCGGCGAGCGGCGGCGCCGCCGTGGCGATCACCAGCGTCGCCACGCAGCCGGCGAAGAACGAGCCGATCGCCGCGATGGCCAGCGCCGGCCCGGCGCGTCCCTGGCGCGCCATCTGGTAGCCGTCGAGCACCGTCACCACCGAGGCCGCCTCCCCGGGCAGGTTCACCAGGATCGCGGTGGTCGAGCCGCCGTACTGCGAGCCGTAGTAGATCCCGGAGAGCATGATCAGCGCCGCCACCGGGTCGAGGTTGAAGGTGATCGGCAGCAGCATGGCGATGGTCGGCACCGGGCCGATGCCCGGCAGCACGCCGATCAGGGTGCCGAGGATCACACCGAGCAGGCAGTACAGGACGTTCTGCCAGGAAAACGCGACCTGGGCGCCCAGCAGCAGATTGTCGAGGACGTCCATCAGGGCTTCAGCGGATCGGGCAGTTGTCGATGAATGCCGGGCACAGCGGGAACGGCAGCGTCAGGCCCTTCACGAACACCAGCCACGAGAAGATCACCAGCACCGCGGCGACCACCAGCACTTCCTTCCACTTGAACTCGTTGCCGGCCAGCGCGCCGATGAACACCGCGGCGGCGGTGGCCACCACCAGGCCGCCCGGCTTCATCAGGTAGCCGTAGGCGACGACCGCCAGCGCGACCAGCAGCAGCGGCCTGAAGTGGAACGCGGCGACCTTCGGCCCGTCGAGCGCGAGCGACTTGACCAATATCCCGGCGCCGAGCAGCACCAGCAGGCCGCCGAGCACCACGGGAAAATAGCCCGGCCCCATGCGCACCGCCGAGCCCATCGCGTAGTACGTGAGCGACCACGCGACGAAAAACGCGCCGATGCCGGCGAACATCACGCCGGCCCAGAAATCCTTCGGACTCCTGATTCTCACTGCGGACTTGCTCCTCCCGAGGCGATCCGGGCGAGTGTAGCATGCGTGCCATGCGCCACTTTCGCGCGATCCTGCTTGCCTGCCTCGCGTTCGCGGCGGCCTGCGGCGACGCACCGAAGCTCGCGCCGCTCGCGCCCGACGCTGTGGTGCTCGCGTTCGGCGACAGCATCACCTACGGCACCGGCGCGAGCGAAGGCGAAAGCTATCCGGCGCAGCTCGAGCGCCTTATCGGTCGCACGGTGGTGCGCGCCGGCGTGCCCGGCGAAGTGAGCGCGCAGGCGCTCGCGCGGCTGCCGGACGCGCTGGAAGAGCACCGGCCGCGCCTGCTCGTGCTGTGCATCGGCGGCAACGACTTCCTGCGCAACCTCGGCAAGGCGCAGGTCGCCGCCAACGTGCAGACCATGGTGGCGGTGGCGCGCCAGCGCGGCATCGACGTGGTGCTGATCGGCACGCCGGAAAAAGGGTTCGCCGTGACCCCGCCCTCGTTTTACGCCGAGATCGCGGAGCAGCTCGGCATCCCGTACGAAGGCAAGGTGATCGGCGAGATCCTGCGAAACTCGGAATTCAAGTCCGATTCGATCCATCCCAACGCCCGCGGCTACCGCATGATCGCGGAGCGCGTCGCGGCGCTGCTCAAGGACGCGGGCGCACTCTGAAGGCGGCGTCGCCGTACCAGGCCTCGGCGAGCTCGCCCGTGTTGTCGGTGTCGGTGGACACCACCACGCCTTTCACAGCGGGCGGCGCTTCGCCGAACGCGAGGCGGTAGTCGGCCGCCACGTCGCGCTCGTGCGCCACCCAGCGCCCGAGGTTCGCCGGGCCGCTGTCCACCACCACCATGCGCACGCGCCCGGTGTAGGCATTGGGCGCGATGGTGCCGACCGCCGCGCGGGTCGCCCATACGTAGCACAGCGCCGCCGCCGGCACGTCGTCGCCATAGACGAGGCGCGCCAGCGTCACGCCGAAGCGCTCGCCGAAGGGCAACGCCGCGAGCCGCAAATCGAACACCACATACAGCCGCGCGGCGAAGTCATCTCCCGCCTTGGCGCGCAGGTCGCCTTTCTGCGGCAGGCGCGCGGCCTTCCAGCGCCACGCGAGCACCGGGTGCGTGTCGAGGTCGACGCGCAGGTCGCGGATGATGCCTGCGGTCGACGCGTCGGCGCGGGCGCGCAGCACCGTGCCACCTCCCTCGTCGGCGACGAGCGAATACTCCGTGTGGCGCGACTGGGCCGAGAACGCGTAGGGGCGGTAGTCGGCCGGCAGCGGCGTGCCGGGGCGTAGCGACGAAAAGCGCATGGCGACCAGCTCGTTGGCACGCGCCCATCCCGGCGCGAGGCCGAGCGCCGCGGCAGCGAGGAAGCCCCGGCGGTTCAACGGCGCAAGCGCCGCAGGCGCGCGACGTCCTCGGGCCGGTCCACGTCCCATAGCGTGGGCAGCTCGCGCCAGCGCCAGCCAAGCGCAGTGAGGCGCTCGCGCGTCTGCGCCATGACGCGCGGCCCACCCCAGTCGATGTCCGCGAACAGCCGCGGCGATACGCGCCGCAACGCGATCAGCGCGTAGCCCCCGTCTTCGGCGGGCGCGAGCACCGCATCCGCGCCGCCCGCGAGCCAGCGCGAAGCACGGCGCAGGTGCGCGGGGCGCAGCACCGGGCAATCCGAGCCGATCAGGATGACCCGGTCGGCGCGGCGCAGGCTGCGCTGGAACGCATGCTGCATGCGCGCGCCGAGGTCCGCTCCGCGCTGGCGCCGCGTGCCCCAGCGCTCCACGGGCCCGAGCACGGCATCGCGCGCGGTGGCAAGGGTACGCTCGGCGAGCCGCGCGTGCAGTCGCGCGGCGCCCTCGGCGCCCAGCAGCGGGATGAGCCGCGTCTTCACGCGGCCCGCGCGCGCCTCGCGCGCGAACACGATCACCCTATCGCGGGTAGAGGCGCGCCAGCTCATCGGGATCGGCGCCGCGCCAGTAGTCGTAGCGCAACCGCCACATGAGGAGCACGGTGCGCGCGACGCCGTGGCGCTCCCAACG
>DASTTC010000176.1:0-6207 GCA_035760345.1 Burkholderiales bacterium
GCGCGCCTGCTGGCCGAGGTGTACCTGGCGATGACGCGCGGCCAGGAGAGCCTGGCGATGGACCTGGAGACCGCGGCGGAGACCGCCGCGATCACCGCGCGCATCGACGCCTCGGGCCTTGCCGTGCTGCGCGCCACCGAACAGGAACTGCGCGCGCACGACGCTTACCTCGACGGCATGGCGAAGGAATCCGGCGGCAACATCGTCTGGCGGAAGTAGGGTGGGCCCATGGCCCACCACCTGGTGGGCCTATGGCCCACCCTACGCGGTTTGCCCGCCGCAGGAGCTGCCCGCGCCCGCGGTGCAGCCGAAGCAGTGGCGCGCGGTGACGATCGAGCGCTTGCGCCAGGCTTGCTCGTCGAAGTCGCGGACGTGGCCTCCGGCGCCGGCGTCGAGCGCCAGCTCCAGCATCTGGTTGAAGTCGCAGTCGTAGAGCCGCCCGTCCCAACCCACCGAGAGCGTATTGCGGCACATGAGGCCGTCCACCGCCGCCGGGTTGAACGCGTTCGCCAGCCTTTGCAGGTACGCCTCGAGGTTGCCCGAGTCTTGCAGCCACTCCAGGAATCGCGAGATCGGCATGTTGTTCAGCACGAACAGGCGATCGAACGCGAGGCCGAAGTTGCGCTGCAGGCCCTCGCGCCACTCGCGCTCCACGCTTGATTGCGAGGCGCCGAGGAACGCCCCCGCGGGATTGGAGACCAGCGTGAGGCGCCTTTTCGGGTCGCCCCGGCCGTAGCCCGCGGCGTTCAGCACGCGCAGCGCCCGCAGCGAGCGCTCGAACACGCCGTCGCCGCGTTGCGCGTCGGTATTCGGGCGGCGGTAGTGCGGCAGCGAGGCCACGATCTCGACATTGCGCGCCGCGAGCCAGTCCACCAGCCCGGCGTTGCGCGGCAGCAGCAGCACCGTCAGATTGCAGCGGTCCATCACGTGCTTGCCGGCGTCGAACGCGGCCTGCACCAGGTCCTTGAAGCGCGGGTGCAGCTCGGGTGCGCCGCCGGTGAGGTCCACGGTGTGCGCGCCGCTCGCGCGGATCGCGGCGATCACCTGCTCGACGGTCTCGTCGTCCATCATCGCGTCGGTGCGATCAGGCCCGGCGTCGACGTGGCAGTGGCGGCAGGTCATGTTGCACAGCTTGCCCAGGTTCACCTGGAAATAGTCGAGCCGCGCCGGGGCGAGATTCGGGGCGAGGGTATCGAATTCCACGGCCAGCGGCATCGAGCCGAGGAGCTTCAACTGCGCGGCGGGCGCGGCGAGCGGCGCGTGGCGCCGCTGCAGGCTCTGCGCGGCGCGCGGGCTCTCGCGATCGCGCGCCAGGTCTTCGGCGACGTCCGCCAGCCGGATGATCGCCTCCTGCACCTACATCCCCGCTTGCTTCGCGTGCTCGCGCATCTGCAGGCCATGCACCAGCGAGGCGCCGCCGCGGATGGCGACGGCCACGTGCACCGCCTCGGTCATCTGCTCGAGGTCGGCGCCCTTTTCCTGGCAGTCGTGGCTATAGGCGTCGATGCAGTAGGGGCATTGCACGGCGTGCGAAACGGCGAGCGCGATGAGGCTCTTTTCGCGGGCGGTGAGGGCGCCGTCGGCGAACACCGCGCCGTAGTAGTCGAAGAACTTCTTCCCCAGCTCGGGGCTCGATTCGGAGATCTTGCCGAAGTCGGCGAGGTGCTGCGGCTTGTAATAGGTGTCCATGGGGTCTCCTGCGGCTTGGTCGGGGCGCGGGCGCGCAGCTTACAGCCTGCGCGCGCTAGCGCGCGAGGATCAGGTAGAGCGCGACGCCGAGCGTGAGCGCGGACAGCGCGAAGGCCACCATGCACAGCAGGAACGCGCGGCGCAGGCGTGTTTCCGCGATCGCGGCGGCCTGGTGCAGCGCGGCGAGCGTCTCCTGCAGCTGCATCGCCAGCGCCTTGATGTTGTCCGCGTTCTGCGTCGCGGCGCCCTGCAGTTCGGCGATCTGCTGCTGCATGAGCTGCGCCTCGTTCGCCGCTTGCGCGCTCCTGCGCGTGAACGCGGGCGCCGCCATCGAGATGATGGTGCCGACGTGCGGCAAGACGGCTTTCAGTGCGGGGACCAGCCAGGGGGCCATGGTCCTAGTGTCGCAGATTCAGCCGCCCGAGCGCGCGGCGGGGGTTACTGTTGCCTGGCCGCCTTGAGGTCCAGGAACACATTGCCCGCGATTTGGTTCACCTGCTGAGGCGTGACCTTGGAGAAGACGCCGCCCCCTGCGCTGGAAGAAGTGTTGTACTGCTGCTCGCCGAACGGAGTTCCATCGCGCAAGCTGGCGTACCGGATCCTGGCATCGATGAATGCGTTTCCCGTCATCATGCCGAACATGATTCGTGAGCCGATTCCGACCATGCGATAGTCGGCGACGGTGACCTGCAGCAGCGTCCCGTCTTCGCTACCGCGCTGCGGCTCGCTGTCGGCGAAGCTGAATGCGATGCCCGCTTCCCTGGCGTGATCGGCGAACGTCTCCCGCCACTCGCGCTTGAAGTCGGCCCAGTCCCGAGCCTCCACCACGTGCTTGGGCCCGGTCATTGCAAGCACGACCTTGCGCGCGGAAGCCGGCGGGATGCTCACGGGGGGCGCAATGCGAGCCGCGGCGGGCGTGGCTGCTGCCGGCGGTGGCGTGTCCGTCTTGTCGGTGGGCGCGGTTGCGCATCCGGCCAGGACGAGTGTGGCTGCGAGTGTGATCGTCAGTGCGGTGGTTTTCATGGGGTATGGGAATCGATGGGGTGGGAGGGGTTTGGGTGATGGACCATGGTGGCCGCCTAGAGCCTACCCGTACGGTATTCGTTCTGCCACTGCGCACACCTCCAGGCGATTAGCTCAAGGGCCTGTACTGGCGCGACGGCAGCGGGAGGCATAAGCTTGAGCGCCGGCCGGACGGCGTACTGGGTGTCTGGTAGCTGGGACAGGACCGGATTGAGCGAAAGGACTGCCTATGTTGACCGATGCCTCTGTCACAACGATGTTGCCGGTCACGGACATGGTGCGTGCCCGCGCCTTCTACGAGGGCTGCTTGGGTTTGAAACCGGGTGGCTTCAAACCCGACGGAAAGTTTGTCTACGCGGTGGGCGGCAGCACGCTTGCGCTGTTCCCGAAGCCGGAAGGGACCAAGGCTGACCATACGGCGATCAGCTTTCGAGTGGCGAACATTGCCGCCAGCATTAAAGAGATGAAGCGCGCGGGGGTGAATTTCGAGGACTACGACTTCCCTGGGCTGAAGACGGTGAACCACGTTTGCGTGCTTGGCGCCGAAAAGGCGGCATGGTTCAAGGACACTGAGGGGAACTACCTGTGCATTCACGAGGACCTCCCGGAGGGGTAGCGTGCATGTCCTTGTTAGGCGGCTACGGGCGCAGGTACGGCTCAAAGAACGCCTTGGGCGACCCGCAGCCTCGCTGGGCGAACTGGGCGTCATTCATGAACAGTGTGCGCAGCGTACTCGTCATGCCGGGGTTGGCGAACATGCGATCCGCCATCACAAGGGTACGGGGCACCCGCTTCCATGTGCACCCAAGGTCGAACCCCACCATCATATGGGTGTAGGTGGTAGTCAAGTAGGCCTGCTGCCGCATCGGATCGTCCGTCGCCTTTTTCATCCTCACCGTCTTGTCGTCGTACTCCCACCTCGAAGCCTCGGCGAGCGTCGGGATGATGCGAAGCTGGTTATGAAGGATGAGCGGCGCGTAGCCCGGCTTCAGCAGGAGCATCGACGGATTTTCGTAGTTCGTGTTGAGGAAGAACGGCTGACTCTTGAAATCCTGCTTCGGGAAGCGCAGCTCGCCCGATTCGTCCGAAACCGCCTCCACCGCGAAAAGGATCGCGTGCTTGCCGCCGTGGCCGGTGAACGTGCCTTCGCGGGCCGTTCCCCAGAACATCGCGACAAGGCCAGGGATCGGCGTCCCATCGTGCTCGTCCACCACCTTCATCTTCACCGCGGGCATGGTCGCTGCGATCACCGGGACCGCGGCAAGCAAAAGCAATAGCGTCAGGCTCCCGACGACGAACAGTCCGTTTGCGAAGACATTTCTCACAATGCTGCCGCGCTCGTCAAGATGCTGCCTACGCGCAGTTAGAACTCACCGCCTTGGGCCGGGCATGTAAATCGGAATAGTGATCGTCCTGGGGTTGCAGACGGTGCTTTTGACTTTCATGGGCGTCATGGGAATGGTCGTCATAGAGACTTCTGAATTCGGGTAATTCGCCTTCAGAAATGCTCTCGCTTTGTCTTCGTCTACCGTGTAGTCGTAGCGCAATTGAGCACCCGAGAACGTGTATTGCAGGTCACCAACATAGGAAATGGTGCCCGGATTCAGCGTGAAGACTGGAGCAATGGAGTCTTGGCAAGGCCCGAACATCCGACCCTCAGGAAAGACGAGTGAAACCCCGAGGCGCTTCGCTTCAGTCGTGGGGTTAACCTTCACGAAGATGTATCCACTCTCCGCGATGATGTTGACCTCAGGAGTATCAACTGTTGGTCGTTCCCAAACTCCGTTTACGACGTCACCCCTCAACAAATGGACACGATAGGCAGGCGTGACACCCAAGAAGAGCACTGCAGACTCGTGATCTAGTCCGAGGCTTTCACCCCGCTTGATATTGCTGCTGACTCCGCAGCCGCCGGCGGCAAGGACAAGGATGAGGAGTAATGCCTTGGGCAAATTGTGCACGTTTTTCCTCCCTGTGAGTTCTAACCTCCGCGTTGAGCGGGCCGCGCGAGGCGCGGCCGGCGCGCCGCAGGCGCGACAATTGTCTGCGCGCCAGCGGCGCGCTCGCTCAAACCCGTCACGGACCGCTCCAACGCATAGTTCGAACTCACTGTGCGGGATGGCTGACACTTTCGATTTGACGCTTTACTGCCATTGGATCATCTATGCCTTTGTACACAACATCACTGATTCCACGACCAGTTACTTTTACGGTGCCAAACCCAAAAATTCTTCCCCATACGCCCTGATTGATCTCCACCGTTTCGATTGAAGTGTGCTTCATCTCCTCGGTCTTGCGACTGATGATGCCCTTCTTCAAGATCACCCGTTTATTTGTAACTCCTTGTTCGATGAATCTAAGCCTCAGGAACTCATAGAGCGCAATGAACAAAGTGAGTCCTATGGTCGGAATGGCCAGGATTATCCAGAGCCACATGGGCACCCAGGCAATCCAATGAAATTTGAAGAGGCTCTCGATCTTCTCTCCCGCAGATAGGGAGTCTTCGATATAGGACACGTCTGCTCCAATTGTCTTTGTGAGTTCTAACGTTCCGGTTCTGCCGCGCGGTGCGCGGTGCGTAGCGCCAAGCCTAACGCGTCGGTCAACAACCGGCTGTTAGTTGCCACATATCTCATCTCTGCCCCGTCGATGCGCCCTGGGCTGCAACGGCGCTCTTAGCCTTCCGCAGCACGCGGGCGGTTTCGTAAGTAGGATGCTGCCAGACCCAGCACACATGCGAGCACGGCATTAAGGGCCAGACCGCTCCAAATTCCGACTACGAATCCGTCGTAACCAAACAGCCACTTTCCAAGCAAAGGCCAGCCTATCAACAACAGGTATGTTCCCAGAAAGATCAGACCCACTCGGTACGTCCTTGGCTGCCTTGTTGCGCTCGGTGGTATCGCGGCTGGCATGGCAACTAACGTATGATTACCCCGGCACGGCGCCGGCCTCGAGCGCCACGCGCCGCTCCGGCAGCAGGCCGAGTTCGTCCGCCAGGATCTGCAGCGCGAGGTACTTCGAGTAGATGCGGCACTGCGCGAAGCTGCCGGCGATGAGCCAAAGTCCCGGCTGCGGGGTGCGCCGGAACATGTTGCGCAGCTCCTGGTCCTCGCCGAAGCTCCAGACAGGGCCGACGCGCCCGGCGATTGCCTCGCCGAAGAGTTTTCGCACCAGCGCCTGCGGGCCGTGGTAGCCGGTGGCGAGCACGACGAGGTCCGCGGGCAAGGTGCGCCCGTCGCGCAGGCGCACGCCGTCGGCGACGAAGGTGTCGAAGTCCGAGAACTGCGCCAGCCCGATCTTTCCTTCCACCAGCAGGTCGGAGCAGCCGACGTTGAAGTAGTAGCCGCCGCCGCGGTTCAGGTACAGGAACTGCCAGCCGGTGCCGTCCTCGCCGTCGTCGAGCCTGAAGCCGATGCGCGCGAGCGCCTCGAGCAGCGGCCGGTCGAGCTCCTTGGCGCGCGCGGTGTGCATCTGGTGCGCCTTGCGCAGCAG
>DASTTC010000177.1:0-6751 GCA_035760345.1 Burkholderiales bacterium
CCAGGCGATGGACGCGGCGGGCAAGGACAGCACCATCAAGCACGTGATGTCGGGCGTGAATCCGCAGGGCGTGCAGGTGCACTCGTTCAAGCAGCCCTCCGCCGAAGAGCTGGACCACGATTTCCTGTGGCGCTGCGCGCGTTTGTTGCCCGAGCGCGGGCGCATCGGCATCTTCAACCGCTCCTACTACGAAGAGGTGCTGGTGGTGCGCGTGCACCGGGAGCTGCTGGCGCGGCAGAAGATTCCGCACGGGCTCGTCGGCAAGCGCATCTGGCGCGAGCGCTTCGAGGACATACGCGCGTTCGAGAGCACCCTGGCGAGAAACGGCTACCTGATCCTGAAGTTCTTCCTGCATGTGTCGAGCAATGAGCAGAAGCAGCGCTTCCTCGAGCGCCTCGACAGCCCGGACAAGCACTGGAAGTTCTCGGCCGCCGACGTCGGCGAACGGCGTCACTGGGACGACTACCAGAGCGCCTACGAGGACATGATCCGCAACACGGCCGCCCGGCATGCGCCGTGGTACGTCGTTCCCGCGGACCACAAGTGGTACACGCGCATGGTGGTGGCGGCGGCGATCGTCGACGCCATGGACCGCCTGAACCTGCAGTATCCGCGCACCGATGCCGCGCGGCGCAAGGCGCTCGCCGCCGCGCGGCGTTCGCTGCTCGCCGAATAATCCGCCGCTAGCTTTCCCGCTCGTCTAGGCGGCTTTTTTGTCGCCGCGGACCGACAGGGCGCAGGTGAATGCCGCGCCCATTTGCCTGTGTGACACGAACCGGCGGTTCGCATGAGCCGATGGGCAGGCCGGAAATCGGGGGTTTGTTCGGCAGCGAACAGATGATCGGCTCGCACCGGAGAACACTGGCTCCCGTGAAGACCGCGTTTGTCGTTTCGATCTCAAATGAGGGCGCGGCAACCACGGCAACGGTAGTGCGGGCTCCCCTTAAACAGATAGAGGAAATCATATGAACACGTTCCACTTCAACTACAGGCCACGTGCGTGGCTTACTGCCTTCGCACTGTCCGCATTCGTGGTCGGTTGTGGCAGCGGCAGCGACGGTGCGGCACCTGCACCGGACGCAGACCCGGTCGGCGCCAGCTGCACGGGCGGCGATGCTTGCGTGACTCTCGGCACGGCTGGCAACTACGCCGTTCTGTCGCGGGCCGGCGTCACCAACGTTCCCGCGTCCGTAATTACCGGCAATGTCGGCACGAGCCCCAGCACCTCGATAACGGGACTTGATCTCGTCGCGAGTGCCGACGGGACATTCTCGACATCCGCACAAGTGGTCGGCGGAGGAAGGGTGTACGCAGCCAACTATGCAGAGCCGACGCCAACCAACCTGACGACGGCCATTACCGACGCGGGATTGGCGTTCGCCAACGCCGACGGTAAGGCGAACAGCGGCGCCGCTTTCGTCAATGTGGGTGCCGGAAATCTGAGCGGGTTGACTCTCGCCCCTGGCGTCTACCAGTGGAGTACTGGAGTTTCAGTCGATGCCGGAAGCACTGTCACCCTTAGTGGCACCGCAACGGATGTCTGGGTCTTCAGGATCGCGGGCGATATCACGATGAACCCGGGTGCGACCGTGACACTGACGGGCGCACTGTCCCAGAACGTCTTCTGGCGGACCGCGGGCGTGGCGGCGCTCAACACGACCGCCGACCTGAAGGGAATCGTGCTGTCGGGTTCGGGGATCACCCTGGCGACTGGCGCGAAGGTGAAGGGCAGACTGATTGCGTCGACCTCGATCACGCTTGATGCAAATGAGGTGACGCGGCCGTAGGCTTGGCAAGCGGGATGCTCCCCGCGGCAAGTGAAGAAGGACCCGCAACCCGGGTCCTTTTTCTTTGGTTGGTTCGACAACGCACAGAACGGCCAAGGCAGCAGGCGCAAGATCCTGCTTGCAAGCGGACGCGGCTTGGCGCGTCGGCAATGGGGTGATGACCAGATGGAAACGGCAACGAACGCCACTGCCCCACATTTGAGCCTGGTGCCCCGGGCGCTTCCGGCGATCCCGCGCACGGGCCAGGCAAGCGATCTGGCCGAGCGCTATTGGCGAACCCTGCAGGAACATCTTGCCCACGGCGGCGGCACGACGCTCGGCCTGGGCCACGATTTCGCGCGACAGGCCCAACTGGAAGGCCATGGCATGCTGGAACTGGCCGAGGCCCACGCCGAAGCGCTGCAACGTCTGTGGGCGAAGCCGCGGTCCGACCGCCGACAGTTGCGGGCGGCGGGCAAGTTCTTTGCGCAAGCCCTGTCGCTGTTCGACACCCGCCAGCGTGACGCGCAGGATGGCGCGCGCGCGCTGCGGCACCTGAACGACGTGCTGGAAGGCGAGTTGCGGCGCGTCGCGCAGGCGCTGCACGACGAGGCCGGCCAGCTGCTGGCCCTGGTGCACGTCGCAGTGGCCGAAGTCGCTGTCGTACTGCCGCCGAAAGCCCGCGGCGGTTGCGCGAAGGTGAAAGGGCTGCTGGCGCAGGTCGAGGCCGAGCTGCGCGACCTGGCGCACGAATGGCGCCCGTCGGTCCTCGCCCACCTGGGACTGCTTCCCGCCCTCGAGTCCCTCGCCCAGAAAGTGGCGAGGCGTACCGGGATCAGCGTCTCGGTGGTGGGCGACGCCGCTATGCGGCTGCCCTCGGGCGTCGAGACCGCGCTCTACAGGATCGTGCAGGAAGCGCTCAACAATGCAGTCAAGCACGCGGCTGCGCGCTCGGTCCGCATCGGGCTGCAATACACGCCGCACAAAGTGACGTGCAGCGTGCGCGACGACGGCAGGGGGTTCGACGCGATGTGCTGGCCGCAAGTCCACGGGCTGGGCCTGGCCGGCATCCGGGAGCGCCTCAATACTCTGGGCGGATCGATGCGGCTCGACTCCGCGCCATCGCGAGGCACGACGATCCACGCGGAATTCCCCCTCGACGGCGAGTGCGAGCATGCGGGTACTGCTGGCTGACGACCATGCCCTGTTTCGAGAGGGGCTGCGACTGATCCTGGAGCGCGCGGGCCACGAAGTGGCCGGCGAGGCCGCCGACGGCCACGAGGCGTGCAAGCTGGCGCGAACCCTGAATCCGGACATCGCGGTGCTCGATCTGTCGATGCCGCTGCTGAACGGCATCGACGTGGCGCGCGAGCTGCGCCGGCTTGCCCCGGGAACGAAGGCCATCGTGCTGACGATGTACCCGGACAGAGCCTACGTGCTGCGCGCGCTCAAGGCCGGCGCCAAGGGGTACGTGCTCAAGACCCAGGTCAGCGAGGACCTGGTGCGTGCCATTCGCGAGGTGTCCTTGGGCGAGGTGTACCTCAGTGCCGGGGTGGCCGCGTCGGTGGTGGAGGCGTACCTCGGCAATGGCGGCGCGGACCCCGATCCGCTTACGCCGCGCGAGCGGCAGGTCCTGCAACTGGTCGCGGAAGGCAATTCCACCAAGAAGGCGGCGAAGCTGCTCAGCATCAGCCTCAAGACCGCCGAGTCGCATCGCTACCGCATCATGAAAAAGCTGAACGTCCACGATGTGGTCGGTCTCGTGCGCCATGCCGTTCAGTTGGGGCTGGTGCGCATCTGAGCGCTCGCGCGTTGCGCGGCGGCCGCCCCGGGCATCCGCCGGCGCGGGCGCCCGCCGGGCTCCTGCCGATCGGCAAGCCACATCTCCATCACCGACAGCAATTGCTCCATGTCGACCGGCTTGGCGACGTAGTCGGAAGCCCCGGCTTCGATACTCTTCTCACGATCGCCGGCCATCGCACTGGCAGTAACCGCGATGATCGGGATGTCCGCGAACGGCGCCATCTCCCGAATCACGCGAATCGTCTGATAGCCGTCCTGTCCCGGCATCCTCAGGTCCATGAGGATGATATCGGTATCGAGATTGTTGCGCAGTATCTCTACGCCCTTGATGCCGCCCTGCGCGCTCAGCACCCGCATACCCTTTGCTTCCAGGGCGCGGCTGATCGCGAAGATGCCGCGCCGGTCGTCGTCCACGATCAGCACCTTCCTGCCGGTCAGCGCCGGTGCGACGTGCCGCGCAACCGGCTGCGGACGGTGCGGTCCGGAAGGCGTGTCGAGCATCGCCTCGTGCAGGCACAGTGCAATCTCGCCCAGCACTGCCTCGGTGGAGGCCAGCCGCTTCAACAGCAGGATCTCGGCCAGCCCGCCGCCTCCGCCCGGTCGGGCGCCTTGGTCGGCGCCAGCGACCGCGTGCATGACGATGCAGGCGTGCTCGCTGCGCCCGGCGAGAGAAATCCGGCGCACCAGGTCGAGCGGCGCCATGTCGGCGAGGCGGTGGCCGATCATCGTGCAATTCATCCCCGTGCGCCGCAGGACCTTGAGCGCGTGCTTGCCTGAGGCCGTGCGATACACGCGCCGTCCATGCACCGCGCTGGCATCGGCCATGCCGTTGCGCTGGGCCTTGTCGGCGGCTGCGACCAGCAGCGCCTTGGGCTCGTCCTCCATGAACCGGCCCAACCTGCGGAAAGCCTCGCGCAGGGCCTCCTCCGCCGAAGGCCGGCGCACGAATCCGCGTGCTCCCATGCAAAGGTAGGTCCGCGCCCGGTCGTCGATCGCGACCACGTTCACGGGGATATCCCGGGTCACCGGGTCCTCCTTCAGCAGTTTGACGATGGCCCAGCCGGCCAGGTCCGTCCCCTGGACGCCGACGGTCACCACGTTCGGCAGGTACTCGTTCGCGAGCGCGAGCGCCGTGTGAGCGTTGGCGGCGTTCAGCCCCTTGAATCCCAGCGCCCGCACCAGCTGCAGCAATGCTTCGGATTGGCGTGCATTCGCTGCGACATTGAGCGCCACACGGTCCCCGGGCCGAATCTGGTTGCGGTCGTCCTGCGCATCCAGGACCCCGCCGGCCGCTTGCCGAACCACCCGCCGGTCCTTCGATGGCATGCCGGCGGTAGCGCCGTTGCCGGCGGGCCTGTAGGTGATGGGGAGATAGAGCGTGAAGGTGCTGCCCTTGCCGGTGCTGCTGGCAACCCGGATCTCACCGCCGAGCAGGCGCGCCAGTTCGGAACTGATCGATAGCCCCAGGCCGGCGCCTTCGAATTGTCGCTTGGCGAGTCCGCCGGCCTGGTTGAACGGTTCGAAAATGATCTGGTGCTTGTCCTCCGGGATGCCGATACCGGTATCGGCGACCGAGAACGCCAGCACCTGTTCCGCGCCACCCAGGCCGCGGTGCCCCTGCGTCCAGCCGCTCCTGGCCAGCGTGACCTGCAGGGACACTGCGCCCTGCTCGGTAAACTTGAATGCGTTGGACAGCAGGTTCTGCAGAATCTGGCGCAGCCGCTGCACATCGGTCTGGATCGCGGCCGGCAATCGTCGCTGCAGGGTGAGCTCGAAATTGAGGCCCCGGCCCAGGGCGACCTCGCGGAACGCGTGCTCCAGGTAGTCGCGCAGGTCGGCCAGGCGCTCGCGCGCGATTCTCAGCGTGGCCCGGCCGGATTCGATCTTGGACAGATCGAGAATGTCGTTGACCAGCGCGAGGATGTCATTGCCCGAGATGCGGATGGTCTGCGCATACTCGACCTGCTTCGCCGTGAGCGTGCTGTCCGCGTTCTCGGCCAGCAGCTGCGCCAGGATCATCAGGCTGTTCAGCGGTGCCCTCATTTCGTGGGACATGTGGGCGAGAAACTCCGACTTGTGCTGCGAGCGCAGTGCCAGCCGGTCCGCTTCCTGCTTGAGCTCCGCTTTGGAGGTCATGCTCTCCCGACGCTGTTGCTCGAGCGCCTTCACCTGCTCCGAGAGTTGTCTCGCATGTTGCCGCAGCTGCTCGTTGGTGCGCCAAAGCTCTCCCTGCCGCTCGGCGACGTAGTTGAACAGGCCGGCGACTTCGCCCTGCGGCGCGCCGGCCGGCGTCGGCATGCGAGCGGTCAGGTCGCCTTCCTTGAGCGCGCGCAACACCCGCACGATTTCGATGTCGTCGAGCCTTCGCCCCAGTTTGCGCGGAGCCGTCAAAGGCGCCGGCCGCCGGACTGGCGCAGCAGGTTTCTGGGGAGTGCCACAGTGACAGGTTAGCCGACCGCGCGACGTGCTGCCGTTGGTGAGTACTGCGGGGGCCCTCAGGAAAGCCTGAGGCCTGTGTAGCCGAAACGCTACTCCACCAGTGCGTGCTTGACGGAGTAGCGCACCAGATCCGCGTTGTTCTCGAGCTTGAGCTTCTGCAGTATCCGCAGCCGGTAGGTACTCACCGTATTCGGGCTCAGGCCCAGCTCCTTGGCGATGTGCGTGATCGATTTGCCCGACGCGATCAACCACATGACGCGGTATTCGCGATCGGACAGCGACTCGTGCGCGAGCCCCTGCGGGCCTTGCCCGAGCTCGTGGGCCAGCGTCTCCGCCAGCGACGCACTGACGTACTTCTTGCCGCTGACGGCCTTGCGGATCGCCACCGTCAACTCCTCCGAGGCGGACTCCTTGCTGACGTAGCCGGCGGCCCCCGCCCGCAACGCCGAGACCGCGATCGCTTCCTCCGGGTGCATGCTCAGGATGAGCACCGGGCGCCGCGGATGGGCGTGCTTGATCTTCTTCAGGATCTGCAGCCCGTTTCCCCCGGGCATGGAGTAGTCGAGGATCAGCACGTCCCAGGCAAGCCGCCGCGTGACCTGCAGCGTTTGCGCGAAATCATTGGCTTCGCCGACCAGGCGCATGTCGGGCTCCGCGGCAAGAATCTGCTTCACCCCCTGGCGCACCACCGCGTGGTCGTCGGCAATGATGATCTTGATCACGCGGCGTCGCCCTCAGGCATT
>DASTTC010000178.1:0-2170 GCA_035760345.1 Burkholderiales bacterium
TGATGGCGTTGGCCACGCCGGAGTGCAGCGCGCCGATGAGGAACGCCACTTCGTTCCGCGTGATCATGCGCTCGGCGACGCGCGAGCCGGTGGCGGGGGTGGTTTCCGTGTCGATGTGCAGCGCCTCGATCTGCCGCCCCAGCACGCCGCCCTTCTCGTTGAACTCGCGGATCGCGAGCATCGCCCCGAGGCGCTCCATCTGGCCGCTCGCGCCGTACTGGCCGCTCGCGTCCATGGTGAGGCCGATGGTGAGCGGTTTCTTCTGCCCGGCCTGCGCCCACGCGCGGTTTACCGTCCACGGTCCGTAGAACGCGGTGCCCGCGGCCAGCATCTGCATCAGCTTTCTGCGCTTGACTTGCATGACTCCCTCCTTGGCTTGGTCTAGGTCAGTGTTTGACGATCTGGATTCCGTTCAGCTTCTCGTGCGCCTCGATCAAAGATGCAACGAACTTGTCGCCGAGGCCCAGCGCGTTCGCCTGCACCAGCGCCTGGTGGAGCGCCGCGCCCATGGTCCCGGCGAGCGGCGCGTTGGCCAGCATGCTCTGGTAGTACCCGATGTCCTTCTTCGCGTTCGCCAGCGTGAACTGCAGCCCCGAGAAGTCGCCCTTGAGCGCCTTCGGGACCACCATCTGGAACATGGCGGAGTTGGCGCCGCCGGCGCTCACGAGCTGGTAGAACACCTCGAGGTCGATGCCGGTGCGCGCGCAGGCGGCGAGCGCCTCGCAGGTCACCGCGGCGTGGCCCATGGCGACGAAGTTGTAGATCAGCTTGATCTTGTGCCCGGCGCCGGGCGCGCCGACGTGCAGGATGTTCTCGCAGAATTTCTCCAGCACCGGCTTCACCTCGGCGAAGGTCGCCGCATCGGCGCCGACCATACAGTTGAGCTTGCCGGCTTCCGCGTGCTGCGGCGTGCGCGCCAGCGGCGCGTCGACGAAGCGCGCGCCCTTCTTCGCGAAATCGGCGCGGATGCGATCGGTGGACTCGGGCTGGCTGGTCGAGCAATCGATCACGATCTGCCCCTGGCGCGCGCCCTCCAGCAGGCCGCCGTAGACGTTCGCCTCGACCTGCGGCGTGCCGGTGACGCACAGGAACACCACGTCCGAGGCCGCCGCGATCTCCCCGGGGGTTTTCAGCTCCTTCGCCTTCAGCTCGAGCAGGTCCGCGACGTTGGCGCGATTGCGATGCACGAGGAACGCGAGAGGGTGGCCCTTCTGCAGCAGGTTCTTCGCCATGCCATGGCCCATCATGCCGACGCCTATGAAACCGATTCTTTGCATGCCTGCCTCGCTTTTTTCCACAGGTTCACCAGCTTGGAGTAGTTGCCGGCCACGGTGCGCACCACGGCCTCGTCGTCGGACTTGCCCGCGAACCACTGGCGCGCCGCATCCATGAAGATCGAGCGTCCGACGGCGAAGCCCTTGCACACCGGGTGGCGCGCGGCGAGCGCGAAGGCGCGCTCGAGCTCCTCTTCGCTCGCGTCCATGCCGAGCAGCAGCACGCCGCGGCAGTGGGGATCGTTCTTCGCGATGGTCGCGGCGATTCCTTCCCAGGCCTGCTCGTCCGCCGGCGGCAGGAGTTTCCACCAGTCCGGCTTCACGCCGGCGGCGTAGATCTCGCCGAGCGGCGGGTTCTTCGACACGAGTTCCAGCAGCAGCTCGTGCCCGGTGTCCGCGCAGGCTTCGTGGAGCTGGCGCAGCGCCGCGAGGTCCTGCTTTTCGTAGTGCACGAGGCACTTCACCACGTGCTGCGCGGGCCAGGCGCGCAGCCGCACGCCCACGTTGGCGCCCGCCTCGAATGCCAGCGGCCGGCTGCCGGGCACTTCCACCGGCCGCGCCACCCAGAGTCCCGAGCCGGCGAGCGCGAAGAGGGCCTCCTCGCCGTGCTTATCGTCGACGATCGCGCCCGCGCCCGGCACGCGCGAGCGCACGAGCCCCTCGGCCACGAGCCGCTTGAAGCGGCGGATCCTCTCCGGCAGGCCCAGTTCCTCGAGCTGCGTGCGGTGGTCGAACGCCAGCGCCATCACTTCGGGCCAGGGCTGGCGGCCTGTGGTCGCGCGATGCACGTGGTTCAGCTCGGCCGACTCGCGCAGCCGGTGCGGCCAGTCCCTGCGCGAAAGAAACAGCTCCAGTTCCTCTTGCGAGGGCATGGCCGGTGCGCAGCCATGGCGCGA
>DASTTC010000179.1:0-5201 GCA_035760345.1 Burkholderiales bacterium
CGTTGCGCATGCGCATCGCCCGTTCGAACCCGGGTTGCGCGACGCATTGCTGGGACTCAACGCGAGCGGCGAAGACGAGCTGGCGCGCGCTGCCGGGTGCGGCAACGAGCTGGCGCGGCGCTATGCGGCTGCCATCGCCGACCTGCGCGCAAACGCCGCGGTCGCCGCTCGGGATGTCCGGGCCATCGGCTGCCACGGACAGACGGTTCGGCACCGGCCGGACGCGGGCTATACGCTCCAGCTCGGCAATGCCGCGTTGCTGGCGGAACTCACGGGGATCTGCGTGGTGGCGGATTTCCGCAGTCGCGACGTGGCGGCGGGCGGCCAGGGCGCGCCGCTTGCCCCCGCGTTCCATGCCGCCATGTTCTCCAGCGCCACCGAGAAACGCGCGGTGCTCAACCTGGGCGGTATGGCCAACCTCACATGGCTGCCGGCGGGCGGCGCGGTGACGGGGTTCGATACGGGCCCCGGGAATTGCCTCATGGACCTATGGGCACTCACCCATCTGGGCCAGCCTCGCGATGAAGGCGGCGCGTGGGCCGCCAACGCTCGTGCCGACCCGGCGCTGCTCGAGAGTCTCCTCGCGGATCCGTACTTCTCCCGCCCGCCCCCCAAGAGCACCGGACGGGACCTGTTCAACCAGGCTTGGCTGAGCCAGCGGCTGAAATCCCCGGCCGATCCCGGGGTCGTCCAGGCGACGCTGCTCGAACTGACCGCGCAAAGCATCGCGCGCGCCCTGCGGCGCGACTGCGCGGGCACGCAGCGGCTGATCGTCTGTGGGGGCGGCGTGCACAACGGCACGCTCATGGCACGACTCGGTGACCTGGTTTCCCCCATGCCGGTGGAATCCAGCGCGCTGCATGGCATCGACCCGATGCAGGTCGAGGCCGCTGCGTTTGCGTGGCTGGCGCACCGGACCGTGGCAGGCCTCTCCGGCAATCTCCCCACCGTCACCGGCGCGCGCGCCGCGCGCGTCCTTGGCGCTATCTATCCGGCCTAGAAAACGAAAAAGGGGCCGCAGCCCCTTTGGTCGGATTGCGCCGCGCGCCTACGCGGAAAACGAAGAACCGCAGCCGCAGGTGGTGGTCGCGTTGGGATTCTTGATCACGAACTGCGCGCCTTCCAGGCCTTCCTGGTAGTCGATCTCGGCGCCCACGAGGTACTGGTAGCTCATCGGATCGATGAGCAGGGTGACCCCGTCCTTTTGCATCACGGTGTCGTCCTCGTTCTGCACCTCGTCGAAGGTGAAGCCGTACTGGAAGCCCGAGCAGCCGCCGCCGGAAACGAACACGCGCAGCTTCAACTCGGTGTTGCCTTCCTCCTCGATCAGCTGCTTGACCTTGCCCGCGGCGTTGTCGGAAAACACCAGCGGGGCCGGCATTTCGGTGACTGCGTTCATTGGTGACTCCATGTGTCCCTGCGTTTGCTCTCGCGTCAGCGCGGCTTGTCGCCGCCCGAGGCGAGCTTCAACTCCACACCCTTCATCTCGGCGCCGCCCTGGTGCACGAGGCGGCCTTCCACGACGGCACCCTGCTGGATCTCGAGGTTCTTGTAATGCACGTCTCCTTTGACGCGCGAGCCCACCTGAAGTTCAAGCGTCTCGGCCGCGTGCACGGGGCCGTTGATCGTGCCGTTGACCACGATATGCGAGGCTGAAACCTCGCCATCGATGCGGGCATGCTCCGAGACGACCAGCGTGCCCGACTGGTCCGGCAGCGCCGCCACGTTGCCGCGCACGGCGCCATCGACGCGCAAGCCGCCGCTGAAGAATACGTTTCCCTCGACGCGCGTGCTGGCGCCGATCAGGCAATCAATCCGGCTCTGCGGTTTCGGGGTCTTGCTGAACATGATCGCTCCTTGCCTCAGCTAGGCGACGCCGTCAGCGCCGTCTTGATCTGGTCCGAATCGCCCTCGTACACGCGTATTTGCACGCTCTCCACCCTGGCCTTGGGATCCACGCGGAAAATTCCTTCCACGCGATGGAAGTGCCTGAAAGTCAAACGAAAAGCCGCGGCACTCGGGTCCCCGGGTCCAGGGAAGGTCATCATAGCATTATTGCCCCCTTCGGTCAGGCTCACGACCAACTCGAGCCGACCCTGGAAATCCCGGTCGCGACGGCTGCCGGGCGCCAGCAACAGCAGCAGTCGGTAGCGGTATTCGCCGGGCAAGACGTCGGGCACCACCTTGAAGCGGTTGATCGACAGGGGGCTGGCGGCGCGTGACTCCGCCGAGAGCATGCTCTCGAAGATCGCCAGTTCTTCGCGCAAGCGCGCCGTCTCCTGCTCCAATCCCCGCACCTGCTGGGCGAGCTTTGACTGCGCGGTTCGCTCGATGGACAACCTGCTGTCGGCGGCATTGGCGACCGCACGCAGCCGGTCGAGCTCGCCGCGTGTCGACTCGAGCTCACGCATCGCCGTCGCGAGTTCCTGCGTGACTTCGCTGCGGTCGAACCCCGCGAACCGGCGTCCTGCGTCGTACATCCACGCCGCCAGCGCCGCCGAGCAGGCCAGCACCAGGATAAGGCCCACCCAGCGCAGGTACCACGCCACCTCCGAGCGCACGGAGACGCGCGGCGCGGTAATGCCGAAGCGACGGCGCCACTTCGTGAATCGGCGGAAGAACGGCACGGCCAGATGATGCCTCGGACTGGCTCAAGAAACAAAAACAAAGGCCGCCCGACGGCGGCCCATGGCATGCCTGCGCGGGGCGACGGCCCTCAGCGCTTGGAGTATTGCTTGCGCTTTCGCGCCTTGTGCAGGCCGACCTTCTTGCGCTCGACCTCGCGCGCATCGCGCGTCACCAGGCCTGCGGCGCTGAGCGCCGGTTTGAGGGCCGCATCGTACTCGACGAGCGCCCGCGCGATGCCGTGGCGCACGGCCCCCGCCTGCCCGTTCTCCCCGCCCCCGAACACGTTCACCTTAATGTCGAAGGTCGAACCATGTTTCGTGACTTCGAGCGGCTGGCGCACGATCATGCGCCCCGTTTCGCGCGCGAAGAACTGGTCCACGGGCTTGCCGTTGACCACGATCTGGCCCTTGCCCGGCTTGAGGAAAACACGGGCCACCGAACTCTTGCGCCGCCCCGTGCCGTAGTAGTAGTCACCGACCATTCGTTTGCGTCCTCAGATGTCGAGCGATTGGGGCTGTTGCGCGCCGTGCGGATGGTTCTCCGCGCCGTACACCTTCAGCTTCTTCAGCATCGCATAGCCGAGCGGGCCCTTGGGCAGCATGCCCTTGACCGCCAGCTCCAGCGCCCGCTCGGGATGGCGCGCCTGCATCTTGGTGAAATTGGTTTCGCGCAGCCCGCCCGGGTAGCGCGTATGGCGGTAGTACTTCTTGTCCATCGCCTTGCGTCCGGTGACGCGGATCTTGGCGGCATTCACGACGACCACGTAGTCGCCAGTGTCGACGTGCGGCGTGTATTCGGGCTTGTGCTTGCCACGCAGGCGCGTCGCGATCTGGGAGGCGAGCCGGCCGAGAATCTTGCCCTCGGCGTTGACCAGGTACCATCCGTGCACGATGTCTTGGGGTTTTGCAGCGAAGGTCTTGAAAGTATTCATTGAGCGGCTGCGCGAGAAAAGCCGGTGATTCTAGGGGCCCGCAGGCCCAGCGTCAAACCCTTGTTTGGACAAAAAAAAGCGCAACCCGCAGGTTGCGCTGAATCCACCAAAGGAGGAGGGTGGAGGAGACAAAACGTCGCGCGGCGCAGGAGGAGGAAGCGCGCCAGCGACAGGACGGATTCTGCCAAACGATTTGCTGCAATGCAATAGATTATTTTAATTCGTACGTCTTTGTTTTTAATTGATACCACATGGCCGCATAGGCTATTTGGTGCAGAGCACAATCAGTTGATTACTTGGGAGGTTTCCAGCCTATGGAGTGCACGATCCGCTGGTCCGGCGCCGGCATGTCTTTCATTGCCGAAACCGGCAGCAACCACATTCTCGCCATGGACGGCGCGCCCGACGGGGGCGGCCGCAATCTCGCGCCGCGGCCAATGGAGACTGTCTTGGCGGGTACGGGCGGTTGCACCGCCTATGACGTGATGGTGATCCTGCAAAAGAGCGGCCAGGACGTCACCGGCTGCGAGGTGCGCCTGGAAGCCGAGCGCGCAGCCACTGATCCGAAAGTGTTCACTCGCATCCATACGCACTTCAAGGTACGCGGCCGCAACCTGAAGCGCAATATCGTCGAGCAGGCGATCCGGCTATCGCACGAGAAATACTGCTCTGCCACGGCCATGCTGGGCAAGACGGCGCAGATCACCCGCGACTTCGAGATCGAGGAAGCGTAGCAGCGCCGCTCAGACGCGGTAGGCGACGCTCGTCATGAGCTTCGCCATGGCGCGCATGGCCCGCTGCGCCGGGCGCGGCAGTTCCGCGGCGCCCAGCGATACCGCGGTTTCGCGATGCCGGGCCTCGTCGTCGCGCATGGCTTCAACGACCGCGCGCGTACGTGCATCGTCCGGCGCCAGGTCACCCAGATGGCCGGCCAGGTGCTGTTCCACCTGCCGCTCGGTTTCCGCGAGGAACGCGAGGTTCCAGCGATCGCCCAGGAGGCCCGCGCCGAGTCCCAGCGCGAGCGAACCGGCATACCAGAGGGGATTGAGCAGGCTCGGCCGGCCGCCCAGCTCGCGGATGCGGTCCATGCTCCAGGCCAGGTGATCGCCTTCCTCGCGCGCCGCGCGCTCCAGGGATTGCCGCGTTCGGGGGTTGCGCGCGCTCATCGCCTGTCCCTGATAGAGCGCCTGCGCGCAGACTTCGCCGACGTGATTGACGCGCATCAGGGCTGCCGCGTGCTCGCGCTCCTGAGGCCCGAGTTCGCCTTCGGGAATACTGCCGGCAGGGTTGGGACGATCCGCCTGATGTACGCCGGCGACGGCACGCAAGGCGCGATCGAATTCCAGGATCGCGCGCTCGAGCACGTCGGGCGTCATTTGAGTTCCGGGCCCGGCATGTAGACCACCCGTCCGCCGTTCTTGTTCACCAACTGCTCCGCGCGGGCGCAAGTCATCGGCGCGGGCTGCTTGTCGGGCGGCGTCCTGTCGTACCAGGGGCGGCAGTAGCCCGGCGGCGGCAGGTGCTCCGGCGCAACCTCGGGAAAGCTGCTCGGGCCGTAGTCCACGCTCAGCGTGCGGCCATCCTTGAGCGACGCCGGCGAGATCGCCTTCAGCACGCGGCCGCCGTGCTTTTCGGCGAGGCT
>DASTTC010000180.1:0-32422 GCA_035760345.1 Burkholderiales bacterium
CAAACCCAAGGAGAATTTCCGATGAAAGTGACATCGATACCCGAAGGCATGCACAGCGTCACCCCGCACCTCGTCTGCGCCGGCGCCGCCGAGGCGATCGAGTTCTACAAGAAGGCGTTCGGTGCCGTGGAAGGCGGCCGCCTGCCCGGGCCGGACGGCAAGCTGATGCACGCCATGATCCGCATCGGCGACTCCGCCGTCATGCTGGTGGACGAGATGCCGCAGTGGGGCGCGCTCGGGCCGAAGTCGCTCAAGGGCTCGCCGGTCACCATCCACCTTTACGTGGAGGACGTCGACGCGGTGGTGAAGCGGGCGGTGAGCCTGGGCGCCAAGGTCACGATGCCCGTCGACGACATGTTCTGGGGCGATCGCTACGGCAAGCTGGAGGATCCGTTCGGCCACCACTGGTCGATCGGCACGCACAAGCGCGACGTGACCTCCGAGGAAATGCAGCAGGCGATGCGCGACATGGCCCAGACGATGAAGGCCTGAAGCCCATGGACAACAGCGCCCCCGGCTTCAAGAAATACCCCCGCAGCCACATCGTGACGCAGCGCTCGCGCAAGCGCGTGCGCGTGACCGCCAACGGCGAAGTGATCGCCGATTCGCGCGAGGCGGTCGAGCTCAAGGAAGGCAGCTACCCCGCCGCCTACTACCTCCCGCGCAGGGACGTGAAGATGGACCGCCTCACGCGCACGACGCATTCGACCCATTGCCCGTTCAAGGGCGACGCCTCGTACTTCTCGATCGTGAACGGTCCTGAGAACGCGGTCTGGAGCTACGAGCGGCCTTACGACGAGATAATGGATATCAAGGATCTGCTCGCCTTCTACCCGAACAAGGTCGACTCGATCTCGCTGTCCGATGACTAAGGCGACCCGCCGCGAATGGATCGGGCTGGCGGTGATCGCGCTGCCGTGCATGCTCTATTCGATGGACCTGACGGTCCTCAATCTCGCGGTGCCCAAGCTGAGCGCGGCCCTGCAGCCGAGCAGCGCCGAGCTGCTCTGGATCGTGGACATCTACGGCTTCCTGGTGGCGGGCGCGCTCATCACCATGGGCACGATCGGCGACCGCATCGGCCGGCGCCGGCTGCTGATGATCGGCGCGGCGGCGTTCGGCGCGGCCTCGGTGCTCGCCGCGTTCTCGAGCACGCCGGCGATGCTGATCGCCGCGCGCGCACTGCTCGGCGTGGCTGGCGCGACGCTCGCGCCCTCGACGCTCTCGCTCATCCGCAACATGTTCCTCGATCCGCACGAGCGCACGGTGGCGGTCAGCGTCTGGATCATGAGCTTCTCGGCCGGCGCGGCCATCGGACCGCTGGTGGGCGGCGCCTTGCTCGAGTACTTCTGGTGGGGCTCGGTGTTCCTCATCAACGTGCCGGTGATGGCGCTGCTCCTCGCGCTCGGGCCGCTGCTGCTGCCGGAGTCGCGCGATCCGAATGCGGGCCGGCTCGACCTGGCGAGTGCGGCACAGTCCTTGCTCGCGGTACTGGCCGTGATCTACGGATTGAAGCGCATCGCCGAGGGCGGCCCGGACTGGGCGTCCGGGGCCGTGATCGCCGCGGGCGTCGCCCTCGGCTATGCGTTCGTGCGCCGCCAGCGGCGCCTCGCCGATCCGCTGATCGACCTCGCGCTGTTCCGCATTCCCGCGTTCAGCGCGGCGATCGCCACCAACGTGCTGGGCTTTCTCGCCACCTTCGGCACGTTCCTGTTCATCGCGCAATACCTGCAGTCGGTGATCGGCCTGGCGCCGCTGCAGGCGGGGCTGTGGAGCACGCCCGCCGCCATCGCCTTCATCTTCGGCTCCCTGGCGACGCCCTGGATCGTGCGCCGCTACGCGCCGGTGACCGTGATCGCGGGCGGCATGCTGGTGTCCGCGGCGGGATTCGTGCTGCTCTCGCAGGTGGGCAAGGCCGTTTCCCCGCTGTCAGTGCTCGTCGCGGGCTCCGTGATCTTCTCGTTGGGCCTCACGCCGGTGGTCACGCTGACCACGGACCTGGTGCTCGGCGCCGCGCCGCCGGAGCGGGCGGGCGCGGCCGCCGCGATCTCCGAGACCAGCTCGGAGTTCGGCGGCGCGCTCGGCATCGCGCTGCTGGGCAGCGTCATCACGGCACTGTACGGCGGTGCCATGGCGGGCGTCGCGATCCAAGGCATCCCGCCGGAGGCGGCGCAGGCTGCGCGGGGCACGATCGGCGGCGCGGTGGCCGCGGCGGCGCTGTTGCCGGAAGTGATCGGCGCCGAGCTGCTCGCATCGGCGCGCGCCGCGTTCGCGCGCGCCTTCGCGGTGACATCGCTGATCGGAGCCGCATTGTCGATCGCCGTGGCCTTACTTGCTGTCCTGCTGTTGCGCGGCGTGCGGCCGGCCACGCACCCCGCCCAGGCCTGAAGCGCTTAGCGGAACAGTTGCGACGCCAAGTTGAAACACGATTGAAATTGACGATGTTGCATTGCACAGTAGAATCGCGCCCTCGCTGAGGAACTCCCATGCTCGCCCGATCTTTTGTCATCGCATTGCTTTCCCTGTTCGTCGCCGGCTGCGGCCCCTCGAGCGGCAACCAGAGCGGTCATGGCGGCCCCGGCGGCGGCATGCCGCCTGCCGCGGTGAGCACCATAACGGTGCAACCGAAGGCGGTCCTTGCGCCGTTCGAATACACGGGGCAGACCTCCGGCTCGCGTGAAGTCGAAGTGCGCGCACGCGTCAGGGGCATCCTGCTGGCGCGCAACTTCACCGAGGGCGGCCCGGTGAAAAAGGGCCAGTCGCTGTACACGGTCGATCGCGCTCCCTTCGAGGCGGCACTGGCGAAGGCGCAAGCCGATCTCGCCGGCGCGGCGGCACGCCTCGACCAGGCGAAGCGCAATGCCGGCCGGCTGCGTCCGCTGTATGCCGAGAAGGCGGTCAGCCAGAAGGAGTACGACGACGCCGCCTCCGCCGAGGCCATCGGCGACGCCGACGTCAAGGCGGCGCGCGCGCGCCTGCAGGAGGCGCAGCTGGAACTGGCCTACACGCGGGTCGAAGCCCCGTCGTCCGGCATCGCCGGACGCTCGCTGCCCTCGGAAGGCACGTTCGTCTCCGGTCCCGAAGTATTGCTCACGACCATCACGCAGGTGAATCCGATCTGGGTCGTATTCGGCATCCCGGACGCCGACCGCCTGCGCATGCGCAGCGAAGCCGAGGCCGGGCGCCTGGTGTTGCCCAAGGAAGACCGCTTCGAGGTGCGCGTGCGCCTCGCCGACGGTCAGGTGTATGCGCGCACCGGATGGCTCACCTTCTCCGACGTGCGCATCTCCGGCCAGACCGGCACCAGCGACGCGCGCGCCGTGCTGCCCAATCCCGACGGCCGGCTGCGCCCGGGCCAGTTCGTGCGCGTGACCCTGAGCGGCGCCACGCGTCCCGCGGCGGTGCTGGTGCCGCAGCGCGCGGTGCTCGAGGGGCCGCAGGGCAAGTTCGTGTACGTGGTGGACGACAAGGGCATGGCGCAGCCGCGCCCGGTGGAGCTCGGCGAATGGGCCGGCAGCGACTGGATCATCACCGGCGGGCTCAAGGCGGGCGAGCGCGTGATCGTCGACGGCGTGATGAAGATCGGCCCCGGCGCCCCGGTGCAGGCCACCGACCTGAACGGCGCGCCGCCGGCGGCGCAGGGCGCGAAGGGCTAGCGCATGTTCTCCCGGTTCTTCATCGACCGCCCGATCTTCGCGGCGGTGCTCTCGGTGTTCATCGTCATCGCCGGCCTCGCCGCGATGCGCACGCTGCCGATCGCGCAGTACCCGGAGATCGCGCCGCCGGTGGTGTCGGTGCGCGCCATCTACCCCGGCGCCTCGGCGCGCATCCTCGAGCAAACGGTGGCCGCGCCGCTGGAGAACCAGATCAACGGCGTCGAGGGCATGATCTACATGTCTTCGTCCTCGACCTCGCAGGGCGTGGTGGAAATCCAGGTCACCTTCGACATCGGCACCGACGTCGACAAGGCGGCGCTCAACGTCAACAACCGTGTCAAGCAGGCCGAGCCACGCCTGCCGCTGGAGGTGCGCCGGCAGGGCGTGACGGTGGAGAAGGGCTCCTCGGCGTTCCTGCAGGTGCTGGCTTTCTACTCACCCGACGGGCGCTTAGACGACCTGTACACCTCGAACTACGTCACGCTGAACGTGCTCGATCTGCTCAAGCGCGTACCCGGCACCACCAATGTGCAGGTCTTCGGCGCCAAGGACTACGCCATGCGCATCTGGGTACGGCCGGACCGCCTCGCCCAGTTGAAGCTCACGCCGAACGACCTGATTGCGGCGTTGAACGAGCAGAACGCGCAGTTCGCCGCCGGCAAGGTGGGGCAGTCACCCTCGCCGCAGGCGCAGGAGCTCGTGTACACGATCACCACGCGCGGGCGCCTGGCCGAGCCGCGCGAGTTCGAGAACATCATCCTGCGCGCCGATGCCGACGGCTCGACGCTGCGCCTGCGCGACGTCGCGCGCGTCGAGCTCGCCTCCAAGGACTACGAATTCAGAGGTCGCATCAACGGCAAACCGGCGACGCTGGTGGGCATTTTCCTGCAGCCCGGCGCCAATGCGCTCGCCGTGGCCGAGGACGTGAAGCGCACGGTGGCGGGGCTCGCCGAGCGCTTCCCGCAGGGACTGGTGTACTCCGTGCCGTACGACACGACGCGCTTCGTCGAGGTCTCGATCCGCGAGGTGGTGAAGACGCTGCTCGAAGCGATGCTGCTGGTGTTCCTCGTGGTGTACCTGTTCCTGCAGAGCTGGCGCGCGACGCTGATCCCGTTCGCCGCGGTGCCGGTGTCGCTGATCGGCACCTTCGCCGGACTGTATCTGCTGGGCTACTCGATCAATACCCTGACGCTGTTCGGCATGGTGCTCGCCATCGGCATCGTGGTGGACGACGCCATCGTGGTGCTGGAGAACGTCGAGCGCATCATGCACGAGGAGCGCCTCGCGCCGCGCGAGGCGGCGATCAAGGCGATGCGCGAAGTCACCAGTCCGATCATCGCCATCGTGCTGGTGCTGTGCGCGGTGTTCATCCCGATCGCCTTCATCGGCGGCCTGGCGGGCGAGCTGTACCGCCAGTTCGCGGTCACCATCTCCATCGCGGTGGTGATCTCCGGCATCGTCGCGCTGACGCTCACGCCGGCGCTGTGCGTCACCGTGCTCAAGCCGGGTGGGCGCGCCGAGCGCGGCTTTTTCGCCGGCTTCAACCGCGTCTTCGGCAGGGTCACCGATCGCTACGAGAATGGCGTCGCCTGGGTGATCCGCCGGGGGCTCATCGGCTTGCTGCTGTTCGCCGGCATGGTGGCGCTCGCCGCGGGTCTGTGGCGCGTCACGCCGGGCAGCCTCGTCCCCGACGAGGACCAGGGTTTTTACATCAGCGCGGTAATCCTGCCCGACGGCGCGACGCTGGATCGCACCGACCAGGTGGTGGGCGAAGTGCTCAAGGCCATCCAGTCCAATCCCAACAACGAGGACGTGGTGGCGTTCACCGGCCTGGACTTCCTCGGCGGCGGTTTTCGCAACAACGCCGCCACCATTTTCGTCACGCAGAAGCACTGGGACGACAGGCAGGTCACCACGGCCGCGCTGGTCGGTGACCTGTTCGCGAAGACCGGCCATATCAAGGAGGCGCTGGTGCTCGCCTTCGCTCCGCCGCCGATCTTCGGCCTGGGGACCGCGGGCGGGTTCGAGTTCTACATCCAGAACCGCGGCGAGGGCGGGCCGGAGCGCACCGGCGAGGTGATGGGCCAATTCATCGGCGCGGCGGCCAAGGAGCCGCAGCTCGCCTTCGCGCAGAGCCTGTGGCGCCCGGCGGTGCCGCAGCTCTACGTGGACGTGGACCGGGACAAGGCGAAAGCGCTGGGCGTGCCGCTGGGCGAACTGTACGGCGCCCTGGCGGCGACGCTCGGCACTTACTATGTGAACGACTTCAACCGTTACGGTCGCACCTGGCAGGTGCTGCTGTCGGCCGAGCCTGCCTACCGCAACCGGCCCGATGACATCGGCCGCGTGTGGGTGCGCGCACTCAACGGCAGCATGGTGCCCTTGGCCGCGTTGGCGAGCGTGCGTTTTTCCAGCGGCCCGGACTCGCTCGATCGCTTCAACAACCTGCCGGCGGCGAAGATCTTCGGCCAGGCGGCGCCCGGGGTGTCCTCGGGGCAGGCGATCCAGGTGGTGGAGCAGCTCGCCGCGAAGACCCTGCCGCCGGACTTCAGCTTCGACTGGGGCGGCGCGTCCTACCAGGAGAAGCGCTCGGCCGGCACTTCCGGCCTGGCGCTGGGCCTCGCCGTGGTGATGGTGTTCCTGATCCTCGCCGCGCAGTACGAGCGCTGGTCGCTGCCGCTGTCGGTGCTGCTGGCGATGCCCTTCGGCACCTTCGGCGCGCTCGCCGCGGTGTGGCTGCGCGGCCTCACCAACGACGTGTACTTCCAGATCGGCCTGGTGACGCTGCTGGGCCTCGCGGCGAAGAACGCGATCCTGATCGTCGAGTACGCCTCGCTCAAGTACCACGAGGGCCTGTCGGCCTCGGCCGCCGCGGTGGAAGCGGCGCGCCTGCGCTTCCGGCCCATCCTAATGACCTCGCTCGCCTTCATCTTCGGCGTGCTGCCGCTCGCGCTTTCGAGCGGTGCCGGCGCGGGCGCACGCCATTCGGTGGGCACCGGCGTGGTGGGCGGCATGCTCGCGGCGACCTTCCTCGCGATATTCTTCGTGCCCATGTTCTTCAAGCTGTTCACCGACCGGCACCTCACCGAGCGCCGCTCGACCGAGGAGATCAAGGGCGAGGCGACGCTCGCGCGGGACATTGCGCACAAGGTCACGCCGGCGCCGCACCACGCGCCCCATCGCGGCAGCGGCGATGCTTAAGCGCCTGGCGTGGATGCTGCTGCTGACCGGCTGCGCCGCGCAGCCCGACTACCAGCGCCCGGAACTGGAGCTGCCGCAGGCCTGGAAGGAATCGGCGCCGCGGCCCGCGGATGCGGCGCCCTGGTGGCGGGTCTATGGCGATCCCGGGCTCGAGCGGCTGGTCGAGCAAGCGCTGGCGGCCAACAGCGACGTGCTGGCGGCCGCGGCGCGCGTGGACGAGGCGCGCGCCATCCTGGGCGAGACGCGCGCGGCGCTGCGTCCCGAGGTGGGCGCCAACGCTTCGGCGGGGCGCTCGCGCTCGTCCGCCGCCACCGGCCTGCTGCCGCCGGGCACGCCGCGCGAGCGCGACCACTACCGCGCGACGCTGGACGTGTCCTACGAGATCGACATCTTCGGGCGGCTGCGCGCGGCGAGCGACGCGGCGCGCGCGGACCTGGCCGCGAGCGAGGCGGTGCGCGATGCGGTGCGCCTCGCGCTCACCGCGCGCGTCGCCTCGTCGTACTACGGCCTGCTGGCGCTCGACGAGCAGGTGGCGCTGACGCGGCGCGTGCTCGCCCTGCGCGAGGAGTCCCTCGGCCTGCAGCGCCGCCGGCGCGAGGCGGGCGTGATCTCGGACTACGACCTGCGCCAGCTCGAAGCCGAGGCCGCCACGCTGCGCGCTCAACTGCCGCCGTTGGAGCGCGACCGCGAGCTCGAGGAAGCGGCGCTGGCCGCGCTGCTCGGCCGCTCGCCGCGAGCGGTGTTCGAGGAGGCGCTGCCGCGCGCGGCGCCGGCGGCGGGCAGCGCCGTTGCCGTGCCTTCGGGCCTGCCGTCGGAGCTCCTGCTGGGGCGTCCGGACCTGATCGAGGCCGAGCAGCGCCTCGTCGCAGCGAACGCGCGCGTCGCCGTGGCGCGCAGCGCGCACTTTCCGTCGATCCGCCTCACCGGGTTCCTGGGCAGCGAGAGCGCCGCATTGAGCGATCTGTTCACCGGGCCGGCGGGCATCTGGAGCGCGGTGGCCGCGCTCGCCCAGCCGCTCTACGCCGGCGGGCGCCTGCAGGCGCAGCGCGAGGCGGCTGAGGCGCGCGAGCGCGTGGCGCTGGCGCAGTACCAGGGCGCGGTGCGCAACGCCTTTCGCGAAGTGCGCCAGGCGCTGTCCGCGCAGGCGCGCGCGCGGGAGAGCTTCGAGGCGCAGGACGCGCGCGTCGTCGCGCTCGAGCAGACGCTGCGCCTCGCGCGCCTGCGCTACGCGAGCGGCGTCGCCAGCCAGCTCGACGTGCTCGACGCCGAGCGCGGCCTGCTGGCAGCGCAGAGCGCCCGCATCGACGCGCTGCGCGCGCAGCGCGCGGCGGTGGCGGACCTTTACAGGGCGCTGGGAGGATAGGGGAAAATCGCAGTCAAGCAAGGAGGGTAGGGACATGCCGAACCGCATCCTGCTGTCAGTCGCCACGCGCAAGGGCGCGTGGTTGTTTCGCGCCGAGGGCGCGCGCCGGACGTGGCGCGTCGACGGGCCGCATTTCCTCGGTCACATCATCAGCCACGTCGTGCTCGATCCGCGCGACCGCCGCACGCTGCTCGCCGCAGCGAAGACCGGGCACCTCGGCCCGACGATCTTGCGCTCCACCGACCGCGGCCGCACCTGGCAGGAAGCCGCGCGGCCGCCCGCATTCGCGAAAGCCGTGGCGGGCGAGCCGGGCCGCGCCGTCGACCATACGTTCTGGCTCACGCCGGGGCACGCCTCGCAACCGGGCGTGTGGTTCGCCGGCACCTCGCCGCAGGGCCTGTTTCGTTCCGAGGACGGCGGTGCGACCTGGGAGTCCTGGTCGCGCATCAACGAGGATCCGCAGTATCGCAAGTGGATGGGGACCGTCCAGGACGGCACGCCGGACGGGCCGAAGCTGCACTCGATCATGGTCGATCCACGCGACCCGGCGCGCATGCTCATCGGCATGTCGGGGGGCGGCGTGCACGAGTCGAGCGACGGCGGGCGCACGTTCGCGCCGCTCATCGACGGGCTCGAGGTGGTGGAGGGGTTCGATCGCGCGGACGCCACCTTTCATGACCCGCATTGCGTGCGCCAGTGCCCGAGCGATCCCGATCGCCTGTACCAGCAGAACCATTGCGGCATCTATCGCCTGGACCGGCCCTCGAGGAAATGGGTGCGCATCGGCAAATCGATGCCCAAGCGCGTCGGCGACATCGGCTTTCCCATGGTCGTGCACCCGCGCGATGCGCGCACCGCGTGGGTCTTCCCCATGGACGGCGGCACGGTCTGGCCGCGCACCAGCCCCGAGGGCAAGCCCGCGGTCTACGTTACGCGTAACGGCGGCTCGACCTGGCAACGCCAGGGCGCCGGCCTGCCGCACAAGCACGCCTGGTGGACGGTAAAGCGCCAGGCGATGTGCGCGGACGCGCGCGACCCGCTGGGGCTGTACTTCGGCACGACCAGCGGCGAGCTGTGGATGAGCGGCGACGAAGGACGCAAGTGGCGCTGCCTCGCCCGCCACCTGCCCGAGATCTACGCGCTCGAGGCGGGAGAGCTCGCCTGAGCGCGGTGAAGGTCCTCATCCCGAGCCCGCTGCAGTCCTACACGGGCGGCGCGCGCGTCGAGGCGCAGGGCGGCACGCTCGCCGCGCTGCTCGAAGACCTGGAGCGCCGCTTTCCGGGTATTCGCTTTCGCATGGTCGACGAGCAGGATCGCATCCGGCGCCATATCCGCGTCTTCGTGGGCGGCGAGCAGGTGCTCGAGCTCGCGAGCCCGCTGGGCGCAGGCGATGAGGTGGTGATCGTGCAGGCGCTGAGCGGCGGCTGAGCCGGAGTCAGGCGAAAAGATAGGCGTCCATCGCCAGGACGCCGCCCTCGACGTGATCGATGAAGCGTTCGCTGCGATAGCCCGCGGGCGCGGCGCCGAGCGCGACGAACAGCGGCAGGAAATGCTCTTCGCTCGGGTGCGCGCGCATGCCGGCCGGCGACAGCCTGCGGTAGTCCGCCAGCCGATCGTGATCGTGCGCTTCGATGCACTCGCGCACCCAATCCTGGAACTCGCTCACGTAGGGCGCGGCCGGCCCCACGCCGATCTCGCGCACGCTGCGCAACTCGCGCAGGTTGTGCGTGAGGTGGCCCGAACCCATGACCAGCACGCCTTCATCGGCGAGCGGCGCCAGCGCGCGGCCCAGAGCGAGATGGTGGCGGGGGCCGAGCGCGGGCTGCACGGAAACCTGCAGCACCGGCACGTCGGCGCGCGCAAACGCGTAGAGCAGCGGCGTCCACGCGCCGTGGTCGAGGCCGCGGACCGGGTCGATCCCGGCCTCGAGTCCCGCCGCCCGCAGCAGGTCGCGCGCGCGCGCGGCGACCTCGGGGGCGCCCGGCGCCCCGTATCGGATCTCGTACAGCGGCGCCGGAAAGCCGCCGAAATCGTGGATCGTCTCCGGGCGCTCGCTGCCGGTCAGTGCAGGCCGCTCGGTTTCCCAGTGCGCCGAGGCGATGAGGATCGCGCGCGGCCGCGGCAGGCGCGCACCCAGCGCCGCCCAGGCGCGGCCCGTGGCGGTGGCGCCGGCCTCGAGCGCGTGCATGGGGGAGCCGTGGGAGATGAAGACAGTGGGCAGCGACAAGGTAGACTCGCTCCTTCGCATGCTACGCCCGATTGCCTTGCTCGCCGCGCTCGCCGCGCTCCCCGCCGCGGCCCAGGACAAGCCCGCGTCCGGGGCGCCCGAAAGCGTCACGGTGACCCAGGCGCCAGGCGAGATCGCGCCACTGCTTACCGAGAATGAACCCGTGTACTTCGTGATGGGCACTCGGAGCGGCACCAACGCGCGCTTCCAACTGTCCCTCAAGTACCGTCTGTTCGACCGCAGCATGGGATGGGGTCGCGACCAGCCGTGGCTCAGCGGTATCTACCTGGGCTACACGCAGACCACGATCTGGAACCTGCAGGGCGATTCCAAGCCGTTTCGCGACACGAGCTTCCGGCCATCGGTGTTCTGGGCCTGGGAGCGCACCGACGACAAGACCTGGATCGACGGGTTGCGCGCCGGGATCGAGCACGAGTCCAACGGCAAGGAGGGCGCCGATTCGCGCACCATCGACATCCTGTTCGTGCGGCCCGAATGGCGCTGGGAGCTCGCCGACGGCAAACGGCTGGAATTCATGCCGAGGATCTACGGCTACCTCGACAAGGATGACAATCCGGATATCGAGCGCTACCGCGGCTACGTCGACTGGCATCTGCGCTACGGCGACGAGGCGCGCAGCTGGTCGGCGATGGCGCGGCTCGGCACCGCCGGCAAGGGCAGCCTCACGCTGGGCTGGTTCGAACGCACGCGTGTAGTGGGCTTCGGCCCGATGTCAGGCTACTTCCACGTGCAGTTCTTCACCGGCTACGGCGAGGATATCCTCAACTATAACCAGCGCTTCAAGTCTCAGATCAGGCTGGGCTTTGCCATCGTGCCCTGAGCGGGCGGCTCAGGTTTTCGAGGGGCGCCAGGTGTAGGGCACCGGACCATGGGCGCGCAGCACCCGGATCATGCGCAGTGCCGCTTCGCGCCCGCGGTAGTAACCCGGCACGACGATGGTTTCGTCGAAACCCATGGCGCGGTAAAAGCCGCGTGCCGCCTCGTTGCCGGTGCGCAGCTCCAGGTGCAGGCTGGCCATGCCGGCGACGCGCGCCGATTCCACCAGCCAGTGCACGAGCCGCCGCCCGATGCCCATGCGCCGGTGCGTAGGGCGCACCGCGAGCAGCACCAGATGGGCACGCTCGTCGCCGAATTCCATGATGGCGAAACCGGCGATGCGCCCGCGGTCGCAGGCCACCGGGGTCAGCGTCTCCGAATCGCGGATCGCCTTCAGGACGCGCGCGGCGTCGTACTTCCACCCCAGACCCGATTCCACGAGGTCGCGCGACATGAGCGCGATGGCCTGTGCATCGCGCGGGCCGGAAAGCCTGACCGAGATGGCGTGCGCCGTCATGCTGGAAGTCTAATCTCAATGCCGGCGCATTGTCATTGTCACCGGCAGGGTCAGCCGCCCGCGGCGTAGCGCTCGCGGATACGCACCGTGCGCTCGAGACCGTCGGCCGCCTCGAGCAGCTTCAGGCGCAGGTCCGCGTCGAGCGGGCCGGCGAGCGCGCGCTGCACTGCGGAGAGCGCCGGCGCGTCCGACTGGCCGTCGAGAAAGGACCCCAGCCAGTGCTGGACGAAGAAGATCTTGCGGTTGCGCTTGAGCCTGGGCAACTGCGCCAGCGCCGCATCCAGCAGCGGTGCCGTATAGGCGGCATGCTCGGGCGCGTTGAACGGCGCGAGCGCTTCCTCGATCCAGCTCTCGGGCAACTGCGCGTCGCGCGCAAAGCGCCGGAACATCGCGCGCTTGGCCTCGTGGTCGGCCAGCGCCGCGGACGCGGCGAACGCGAAGCGGCGGGCGTTGTCGCCGCGTTCCGCGGCGGCAGCTTCGGCCAGCAGTCGCGGCCCGTCGGCATCCGAGCGCACCAGCAGGCGCGCGATCAGGCGGAACCGGTCGCGCTCCCCGAGGCTCACCTCGGGCGCGACCAGCGAGCCTTCGAGCAGGCGCTTGAGGTCGGTGCGCGCCGCGTCCGACCAGGCAAGCGCCACGAACGCGCGCAGCATCAGCAGGCGCCGGCTGTGCGCACCCTCGCCGAGCGCCGCATCGAGCAGCGTGCGCTCCACACGCGGGGCGAGGCGCTCGCGTTGCGCGTCGGACAGGTAGCGCCGGAAAGCCGCTTCGACGCGCGCGAGCAGGCCGGCGAGGATCACGTCGTCGGATTCCTCGGGCGCCAGCGCCAGTGCGAAATCGATGAAGGCGGCGGGCGCGAGCTCGGCCTCGCGCACGCTTTCCCACAGCGCCTCGACCAGCTGTGCGCGCAGCAGCCCGTCGGGCAGCGCGCGCGGCTCGGCGAGCAGCGCATCGCGGCTTGCCGCGTCGAGCAGGAACCGGCCGTAGCCGAAGTCGCCGGCATTGGCGTAACGCCAGCGCACGGGTCGCTGCGCGGCGGGTCCCTCGAGCGGCGCGGTGGGTCCCTCGAGCGCGGCTTCGGAGGTGACCACGCTGCCGTCGGCCACGGCCGCCGCGACCACCAGCTTTTGCGGCCACAGGCCGCCTTCTCCCAACCTGTCCTCCTGCACCAGTTGCACGCCGCTGCCGGACTCGCGCAGCGTCACGGTCGGCAGCCCGCGCCGCTGCACCCAGGCGTCGGCCCAGGATTGCAGGTCGCGGCGCGAGGCGCGCTCGAACGCGCGCACCAGGTCGCGCCAGTCCGCCGCGGCATAGGCGTGGCGCTGCAGGAAGTCGCGCACGGCGCGGCGGAACACGGGCTCGCCCAGGTAGAACTCGGCCTGGCGCAGGAGCGCCGGTCCCTTGGAGTACACGATCGCGCCGTAGGCCGATTTCGCCGCGGACAGGTTGTGCAGCGGCTGGCGCAGCGGCGTGGTGCCTTGCGTCGCGTCCGTACGGTAGGCCGCGGTCTTCAGCGCCAGGAACGCGCTCCAGGGCTCGAGCTCCGGCACGATCGCGGCGGCCGCGCGGGCCGCCATGTAATTGGCGAAGCCTTCCTTGAGCCACAGATCGTCGAACCAGCGCATGGTGACGAGGTTGCCGAACCACTGGTGCGAGGTTTCATGGAAGATGAGCTGCGCGCGCCGCAGCAGGTCCGGCCGGCTGGGGGGGTCGGGGAACACCACCGCCTGCTCGTTGAGGAAGGTGGCGCCCGCGTGCTCCATGCCGCCGTAGGCGAGCTCGGGAATCAGCACCAGGTCGTACTTGGCGAAGGGGAAAGGCCGCGCGAACTCCGCTTCGAACAGGGTGAGCGCCAGGCGGTTGAGGCGCAGCACATCCGCCGCATGCGCCTCGGCGCGTTGCGCCTGCGAGCGCCGTACCCACAGCCGCACCGGTTCATCAGGGACCGAAAGCACCTGGAACGGGCCCGCCGCAAACGCGAACAGGTAAGTCGACAGCGGCTCGGTTTGCGCGAAGCGCACGCGCCCCGGCGCTTGCTCGATCGCCGGTGCGTTCGACACGGCGCGCCAACCGCGGGGCAGGCGGAGCTCGAGCGTGAAGCGCGCTTTCAGGTCTGGCTGGTCGAAGCAGGGAAACACGCTGCTCGCGTCCGAGGGCACGAACAGCGAGTAGACGTAGCTCGCGTGGTCTTCGCGATCGCGATACAGGGTGAGCGCTCGCCCGGCCACCGCGATCGGCGCGCGGAACTCGAGCTCGAGGCGATTGCGGCCTTTGTTCAGCGCGGCGCGCGGGATGACGAGGTGCTGCTTGGCGCGTCGCGCCTGCGCGGGCTTGCCATTGACCGTCAATCCGCGTACCGGCGCGCCGCGCCAGTCGAGCACCAGGTCGACGCGGCGTGTGAGCGTGACCTCTAGCGCAAGGCGGCCCGTAGCGAGGCCGCGCCGCGGATCGAGCCGCAGGTCCAGTGCGTAGCGCGGCTCTCGGTAGTGGGCGGCGCGCCACCGCGCAAGCTCGAGCGACACGCCCGGCTCCAGGCGCGGGGGGGCTTGCGCGGGTGCCGTCGAGGCACACGCGGCGAGCAGGCCGAGGAGCGTCGCGCGGGCACGCATGCCGCGCAGTATAGGGGGCGCTGTTCGCGCGCCGCGGCCTACCGATCCAGCCGCGCGTACAGTACCGGCCCCAGCACGAGCAGCACGGCGAGCAGGGCGACCGCCAGCGGGGCGCGCGTCGCGAGCACCGCCAGCGGCAGCACCACGAACAGCACCGCCAGCAACCAGGGCACGTGCGGCGGCTTGCCGAGGTCGGCGCCGAGCTTGCGCTTCAACCAGCGCGCCAGCTTGCCGGGCGCACGCCCGGTGCGGTGCCCCAGCGACCGGGCGAGGGATCGCTCCTCCAGCCAGGAGAAAAACATGAGGCTGAGCACGAACAAGCTTCCCACGAGCACCACCGGCGCGAGCAGCAGTCCGACCAGTGCCGATGCCGCCTGGGTACCGAGGAGGGACATGACCGGCGTCAGCCCGCACGCGATCGCGGTCACCAGGATCAGCAGGCAGGCCGGAACCACCAGCGGCAGGCGCTCGCCCACGTAATTCCGCAGGGCCTGCAATTCCCGGAAGCGTCGCGCGAGCCCGACGCCGTCCTCCAGCGGGCCAAGCAACTGCTGGCCGAGGCGCTGCTGGATTGACGCCTGGGGTTGGGTGCTTGCCATGGCTTTGCCTCCGTGGTGTCAGGAATCGCAAGGGCAGCATACGAAACTCCCGGCGCAAATACCGGGAAAAATTCCGCACTTGCCACCGGCTCGCTTAGACTTTCGGCACATGAAACCCAATCTGATCGTAATCCTCATCGACGACCTGCGCTACGACGAGTTCGGCGCGGGCGGCCATCCGTACATGAAGTCGCCGCACATCGACCGGCTCGCCGCCGACGGGGTGCTGTTCGAGCGCGCTTTCCACACCACGCCCATCTGCTCGCCCAACCGCGCCTCCATCGTCACCGGGCAGTACGCGAGCCGGCACGGCATCATCGACAACGTAGCGCGCGATGCCATGAGCCACCGCTTGCCCAACTACCATCTCGCCCTGCAGAAACTCGGCTATGAGACGGGACACGTGGGCAAGTGGCACATGGGCAACGACGGCATGCCGCGCCCGGGCTACCACCACTGGGTGAGCTTCGACGGCCACGGCAGCCTGGTCGACCCGGCGCTGAACGTGAACGGCAAGTACCAACAGCGCGCCGGCTACATGACCGATCTGCTCAATCAGGAGGCGCTGGCGTACGTCGAGCGCCGGCGCACCAAGCCCTTCGCCCTGTTCTTCGCGCACAAGGCGGTGCACCCCGATGCACACCAAGCCGCCGACGGCACGCTCGACATGGGCCGCTTCGGCGGGTACATCCCCGCCGAGCGGCATCGCGGCTTGTACGTGAACGCGCAATTCCGCAAGACCCCGAACATGCGCTCCACTCGCGAGCTGGTGAAGCAGGCGCCCGCGTGGACAGAGGCGTTCGAGCTCAGAGGCGGCGAACGCGCGCGCGCGCTGCTTGCCGCCATCCAGGCCGGCTCGCAGGAGGAAATCCGCCAGCGCGCGCGCATGATGGCCTCGGTGGACGAGGGCGTGGGCATGCTGCTCGAGTCGCTGGCGCGGCAGAACAAGCTCGACGACACCCTGATCCTGTTCCTGGGCGACAACGGCTACTTCTTCGGCGAGCATGGCCTCGGGCCCGAGCGCCGCTTCGCCTATGAAGAGGGCATTCGCTCGCCGTTCGTGCTGCGCTACCCGCGCAAGGCGAAGGCCGGCTCGCGCAACCGCGACCTGGTCCTGTGCCAGGACATCGCGCCGACCCTGATCGAGCTCGCCGGCGGCAAGCCAGGGCCGCAGGTGCAGGGACGATCGCTGGTGCCGCTGCTCGCCGGCCGGCGCAAGGGCTGGCGCAAGTCGTTTCTCGTCGAGTACTGGGCCGAGCAGGCGATGCCGTGGCTGGTGGGCATGACCTACAAGTCCGTGCGTACCGATCGCTACAAGCTCATCCACTGGGTGAATCGCGACGCTGCAGGCGAGCTCGACGAGCTCTACGATCTGCAGCGCGACCCCTGGGAACTGAAGAATCTCGCGCGCAACGCGGGCCATGCCGCCGTGAAGGCGCGTCTGCGCCGGGAAATGCGCACGCTGGTCGCCGACGCGGCCGGCCTGTAGCGCCAGCAAGCCAAAGGGAGGTCCCTTGGAATCGATCGATCGTCCCACCATCCAGCGCTCGGCCATCGATCTCGCCGACGAAGTGAAGTTGCGCGCGCCGCAAGGCGCCGCGGAGAAGCTCGCGCACTACGGCGGCGCCGAAGTGGCGGCGGCGCTGCTCAAGCTCGCGCCGGGGTTCGCGCAGGACGTGCTCGCGCACCTGCCGCCCGAGACGCGCGAGCGCGCGCTCGCCGCCGCGCCGCTGGAGACCGCGCGCCAGTGGCAGCGCAATGCCCTCTACGACGAGGGCACCATCGGCCGCATGATGGAGCCGGTGTACGCGGCGTTCCCGCCAGAGGCGACGGTGGGCCAGGCGATCGAGGCGCTGCACGAGCTGGTGCGGCTCGCCTTCATCACCTACATCTACGTGGTGGACGACGAGGAGCGCCTGCTGGGCATCGTCACCATGCGCGACCTCCTGTTCAACGAGCGCGCGATGGCACTGCGCGACGTGATGCTTACCGACGTGTTCTCGCTGCACGCGCCGACCTCGCTCGACGACGCGATGAAGCAGGTGCTCGACCGGCACTATCCCGTGTACCCGGTGGTGGACGCCGAGAACCGCATCCGCGGCCTGGTGCGCGGCCAAAGCATGTTCGAAGCGCGTGCGTTCGACCTCTCGGCGCAGGCCGGCAGCATGGTCGGCGTGGAGAAGGAAGAGCGCCTGGGCACGCCCTGGCGCCGCAGCCTGTTCCTGCGCCATCCCTGGCTGCAGCTGAACCTGCTCACGGCGTTCCTCGCCGCCGCGGTGGTCGGCGTTTTTCAGGACACGCTGGATCGCCTGGTGATCCTGGCCCTGTTCCTGCCGGTGCTCGCCGGCCAGTCGGGCAATACGGGCTGCCAGGCGCTCGCGGTGACGCTGCGCGGCATGACCATCGGCGAATTGAAGCCCGGTTCGGAGCGCATACTGATCACGAAGGAGGCGGGCCTGGGGCTGCTGAACGGCGTGGGCGTGGGCATGATCGCGGCAATCGGCATGTATCTGACCGCGAGCAGCCAGGAGTCGGCGCATCCGTTCCTGCTGGGCTTCGTGGTGTTCGTGGCGATGGTCTTTTCCTGTGTGGCCAGCGGAGTGTCCGGCGCTATTGTGCCGCTTGCCCTCAAGCGCCTGGGCTTCGACCCGGCAACCGCCTCCAGCATCTTTCTCACCACCGCCACCGACGTGGTGAGCATGGGGATGCTGCTGGGACTGGCTGCGCTGCTGATTTAGCACTAACATCCTTGGCGGACGGCTCGACCAGGGAGGTCGGCATGCAAGTCAAGGAGATCCTGCGGGTCAAGGGCAACCGGCTGCTGACCATCGAGCCTTCGGGCCGCGCGGTCGACGCGGTGAAGACGATGTCGGAGCAGAACCTGGGCTCGCTCATCGTGCTGGATCAGGGACGCATGTCGGGCGTACTGACGTTCCGGGAAATCCTGCAGGCGCTGGCGCAGCGCAACGGCACCCTCGGAGACGTGCGCGTGGGCGAGATCATGTTGCGCGATCCTGTCACCGCGACGCCCGACATGGAAGTGAACGATCTGCGCCGCACCATGCTCGAATCGGGCGCGCGCTACCTCCCGGTAGTGCAGGACGGCAAGCTCCTGGGCGTCATTTCGTTTCGCGACGTCGCCAAGGCGGTCCTCGAAGAGCAGGACTTCGAGAACAAGATGCTCAAGGGGTACATCAAGAATTGGCCCGCGTAGGACGTTTCTCCTAGGCGCGAGCGCGCTTGGCGCCGCCGCGGCCGGCGCCGTCGTATTGCGCCACTGGCCCGAGCAGGGGCTGTGGAATCCGTGCCTCGCACGCCTGCCGCGCCGCCTCGCCGATCACGCGCTCGTGCGCCGGGCCTGGGAGGGCATCGACCCCGCCCGGATGTGGGACGCACACGCGCATCTCGTCGGCACCGGCGATGCGGGCAGCGGCGTGGTGGTCAATCCGCGCATGCAAAGCCTGCTGCACCCCGGCGAGTACGCGCGGCGCCTGTTGTTCCTCAATGCCGGCTGCGCGCACCAGGCCCCCGGCAGTGTCGATCGCGCCTATGTCGAGCGCATGCTCAATCTCATGGACGGCATGCGCGCGGGCGCGAAGCTGCTGCTGTTCGCGTTCGATCGCGTGCACGACGAGCGCGGCGTGGCGCTATGGGAGCGCTCCGATTTTTACGTGCCGGATGCCTACGCGCGCGACACGGCGCGGGCGCACCCGCAGGTGTTCGAATGGGTGGCGTCGATCCATCCCTATCGCAAGGACTGCGTGGAAGCGCTGGAGCGCGCCAAACGCGAAGGCGCCCGCGCCGTCAAGTGGTTGCCGGCGGCGATGGGCATCGACCCGGCCTCGGCGCTGTGCGAGCGCTACTACCGCGCGGCGGCGCGCCTTCACCTGCCGCTCATCTCGCACGCGGGCGAGGAGCGCGCGGTGATGGGTGCCGACACGCACGCGTACGGCAATGCGCTGCGACTGCGCCGCGCGCTCGACGCGGGCGTGCGCGTGGTGGTGGCGCATTGCGCGTCGCTCGGCGCAGACCGCGACCTCGACCGCGGCGCGCACGGACCGGTGGTGGACAGCTTCGCGCTGTTCGAGCGACTGATGGACGAGCCGCGCTACGCGGGGCGGCTGTACGGCGACGTGTCGGCGATGACGCAGGTGAATCGCGCGGGCGGCGCGCTGGCGCGCGTCATCGAGCGGACCGAATGGCATGCGCGACTGCTGAACGGTTCGGACTATCCCTTGCCCGGGCTGATGCCGATTTTCTCGGTCGAGTACCTGGTGTCGCTGGGCCTGCTCGAGGCGGCCGCCGCGCCGGTGCTGACCGAGATCCGCTCGCACAATCCGCTGCTGTTCGATTTCGTGCTGAAACGCGCCCTGCGCGCGAACGGCCGCGCCTTCGCGGCGGGCGTGTTCGAGACGCGGCGCTTCTTCGAGGGCGGCGTGTAAAATCTTCGGCATGTCCGGCAACAGCTTCGGCACGCTGTATTGCGTCACCTCGTTCGGCGAGTCGCACGGACCCGCCTACGGCGGCGTGGTCGACGGCTGTCCGCCGGGCCTGGCGCTCTGCGCGGCCGACCTGCAAAAGGAGCTCGACCGCAGGAAGCCCGGCAGTTCGCGCCACGTCACGCAGCGCCGCGAGACCGACACGGTGGAAATCCTCTCCGGGCTGTTCGAGGGCAGGACCACGGGCACGCCGATCGGCTTTCTGATCCGCAACGAGGACGCGCGCTCGAAGGACTACGCGCAGATCGCGCGCAAGTTCCGCCCGGGGCATGCCGACTACACCTATTGGCAGAAGTACGGTGTGCGCGACCCGCGCGGCGGCGGGCGCGCCTCCGCGCGCGAGACCGTGGTGCGCGTCGCGGCGGGGGCGATTGCCCGCAAATGGCTCACCGAGCGCTACGGCGTGCTGGTGCGCGGCTATCTTGCGCAGCTCGGCCCGCATCGCATCCCGTTCGCGGACTGGGATGCGGTCGGCGCCAACGCGTTCTTCGCGCCCAATGCCGGCAGCGTCGCGGCGCTCGAGGCGTTCATGGACGAGCTGCGCGCGAGCGGCGATTCCTGCGGTGCGCGCGTCAACGTCATGGCGCACAAGGTGCCGGTGGGTTGGGGCGAGCCGGTGTATGGGCGCCTCGATGCCGACATTGCGGCCGCCATGATGTCGATCAATGCCGTGAAGGGCGTCGAGATCGGTGCCGGCTTTGCCGCGGTGGGGCAAAAGGGCAGCGAGCACGGCGACGAGATGACGCCGCAGGGGTTCCTCACCAATAACAATGGCGGCGTGCTCGGCGGCATATCCACCGGGCAGGACGTGACGGTGTCGATCGCGCTGAAACCCACCTCCAGCATCCGCCTGCCGAGGCGCACCCTCGACGTCGACGGCAACGCCACGACGGTCGAGACCACCGGCCGCCACGACCCCTGCGTCGGCATCCGCGCCACGCCGATCGCCGAGGCGATGCTCGCCTGCGTGCTGATGGACCATGCATTGCGCCATCGCGCGCAGTGCGGCGACGTGCAGCCGCCGATGCGCCCGGTGTAGAAAAGCACAATGGAATCCATTACAGTAACCATCCACCCCACGCGAGTGAGGCAATAACATGAGCAACAAGGGGCAGCTGCTACAAGACCCGTTCCTGAACACCCTGCGCAAGGAACACGTTCCCGTGTCGATCTACCTCGTGAACGGCATCAAGCTGCAGGGACAGATCGAGTCCTTCGACCAGTACGTGGTGCTGCTGCGCAATTCCGTGACGCAGATGGTCTACAAGCACGCCATCTCCACGGTGGTGCCCTCGCGCGCCGTGAGCCTCGGCACCGAGCCCGACAAGGACGCTTGATCCCCGCGGCGCCCCGCGACAACCGGGCGGCCGTCCTGGTCAGCCTGGATTTCGGTAAGGGCGCCCCGGGGGACGCCGCCGAAGAGCTGGTGCGGCTGGCCGAGAGCGCCGGCGTGCGGCGCCATGTGCTGGTGGGTGGCCGGCGCCAGCGGCCCGACGCCAAGTATTTCGCCGGCAGCGGCAAGGTCGGGGAAATCGCATTGGCGGCCGACGCCCTGAACGCGGCCACCGTGATCTTCGACCACGCGCTGTCGCCCGCGCAGCAGCGCAACCTCGAGAAAGTGCTCGAGCGGACGGTGCTTGAGCGGACCGAGCTGATCCTGACGATTTTCGCGCAGCGCGCCAAGACCCACGAAGGCAAGCTGCAGGTCGAACTGGCGCAGCTGCAGCACCTGTCGACGCGCCTGGTGCGCGGCTGGACGCACCTCGAGCGCCAGCGCGGCGGCCTGGGCAAGACCGGCGGCCCCGGCGAGAAGCAGATCGAGCTCGACCGGCGCATGATCGCGGACCGCATGCGCATGCTCAAAGGCAAGCTGGAGCAGTTTCGCCACCGCCGCGGCGTGCAGCGCCGCGCGCGCGCGCGCGGCGAGGTGCTTTCGGTGTCGCTGGTGGGATACACGAATGCGGGCAAGTCCACGCTGTTCAACCAGCTGTCGCGCGCGGGCGCCTACGAGGCGGACCAGCTGTTCGCGACGCTCGACACCACGACGCGCCGACTCTGGCTGCCGGAGGCGGGGTCCGTCGTCATCTCGGACACCGTCGGGTTCATCCGCGACCTGCCGCACGGCCTGGTGGCCGCGTTCCGCGCCACGCTGGAGGAGACCGTGCGCGCCGACCTCCTGCTGCACGTCGTGGACAGCGCCGCCGGCGCGCGCGAGCAGCAGGCCGAGGATGTAGACCGGGTGCTCGAGGAGATCGGCGCCGGCGGCATCCCGCAGATCCTCGTCTGGAACAAGATCGACGCCGCCGGACTCGAGCCGGGCGTGGAGCGCGACGAGTATGGTAGGATTCGCCGCGTATTCGTGAGCGCGCGCAGCGGCGCCGGCCTCGCCGACCTGCGGGGCGCGATCGCCGAGGCCGCCAGAGCGCGGCAGTCCCGCACCCCGTCCCCGGAACCGATCTCACTGCACTCTGTTTAATGTCTGTGAACGTTCAATGTCTCTGAACGACCCGAACTGGGGGCGTGGCTCCCGCGGTCCCGGCGGCAATCAGGGCCCGCCCGACCTGGACGAACTCTGGCGCAACTTCAACCGCAAGCTGAACGAGCTGTTCGGCGGGCGGCGCGGCGGCGGCAGCGACCTGCCGCCCGCGTCGCCTTCCGGGCGCATGCTGGGCGGCGGTGCGGGCGCGCTGGTGGCGCTGGTGCTCGCGATCTGGCTGGGGAGCGGCTTTTACGTCGTGGACGCCGCCTCGAAAGGCGTCGTGCTCACGTTCGGCAGGTACACCGATCAGACCGAGCCCGGCCTGCGCTGGCGCATGCCGTTCCCGCTCCAGTCGCACGAGATCGTCAACCTGTCGCAGGTGCGCACGCTCGAGGTCGGCTACCGCAACAACGTCAAGACCAAGGTGCTGAAAGAGTCGCTCATGCTGACCGACGACGAGAACATCGTCGACCTGCAATTCGCGGTGCAGTTCGTGGTCACCGATGCCCAAGCCTGGCTGTTCAACAACCGGCGGCCGGAGGAAGTGGCCATGCAGACCGCCGAGGCGTCGATGCGCGAAGTGATCGGCAAGAGCAAGATGGACTCGATCCTGTATGAGGGCCAGGACAACATCGCCAACCAGGCGCAGGTGTTGATGCAGCAGATCCTCGACAGCTACAAGACCGGGATCAGCCTGAGCCGCGTGACGATCCAGAACGCGCAACCGCCCGAGCAGGTGCAGGCGGCGTTCGACGATGCGGTGAAGGCCGGCCAAGACCGCGAGCGCCAGAAAAACGAGGGCCAGGCCTACGCCAACGACGTGATCCCGCGGGCGCGCGGTGCCGCGGCGCGACTCACCGAGGAGGCCGAGGGCTACAAGGCGCGTGTCGTCGCCAACGCCGAGGGCGAAGCGTCGCGCTTCCGCCAGGTGCTCACCGAGTACGCCAAGGCGCCCGCCATCACGCGCGAGCGCATCTACATCGAGACGCTGCAGAGCGTCCTTTCGTCCACCTCCAAGATCCTGATCGACGCCAAGGCGAGCGGCAACCTGCTGTACCTGCCGCTGGACAAGCTGATGCAGCAGGCGGGCGTCGCCGGCCTCACCGAGTCCCAGGCCTCGCAGCAGTCGCCGGAGTCGTCCCTGCCGCTGGATCCGGGTCCGCGCTCGCGCGACACCTTGCGCAACCGCGAGCGGGGGGAACGCTGACATGAGAACCCTGGGTCCCGTCATTGCCGTTCTCGTCGCGCTGGGGCTGGTCGCCTCCAGCGTGCTGTTCACGGTCGACCAGCGCCAGAACGCCATCGTGTTCCAGTTCGGCGAAGTGAAAGAGGTGATCAAGGAGCCGGGCCTGAAGTTCAAGTGGCCGATGATCCAGAACGTGCGCCTGTTCGACATGCGCATCCTCGCCTACGACGACGCCGAGCCGCTGCGCTTCCTCACCTCGGGCAACCGCCCGGTGCTGGTGGATTCGTTCATCCGCTGGCGCATCATCGACGTGCGCCAGTATTTCGTCTCGGTGCAAGGCAACGAGTCCGAGGCCACGCGACGCCTGCGCCAGACCATCTCCGGCGCGCTGCGCGACGAGTTCGGCGGACGCACTGTGCACGAAGTGGTGTCGGGCGAGCGCGATTCGGTCATGGGCCGCGTGCGCGAGAAGGCCGACCAGGACCTTCGCCGCATCGGCGTGGAGATCGTGGACGTGCGCCTGAAGCGCGTCGACCTGCCGCAGGAAGTGAGCGAGTCGGTGTACCGGCGAATGGAGGCCGAAAGAAAGCGCATCGCCAACGAGCAGCGCTCGACCGGCGCGGCCGAGTCCGAGCGCATCCGGGCGGATGCCGACCGGCAGCGCGAGGTGATCCTGGCGGAGGCCTATCGCGACGCGCAGCGCGTGAAGGGCGACGGCGATGCCCGCGCGGCCTCGACCTATGCGCAGGCTTTCCGCCAGGACGCCGAGTTCTATTCCTTCTACCGCAGCATGGAGGCCTACCGCTCGACGTTCCGCGGCCGCAACGACCTGCTGCTGCTCGAGCCGACATCGGACTTCTTCCGCTACCTCAAGGATCCCGGCGGCAAGGCCGGCGCCCGGAGATGACGCCCCATGGCGAGCACGCTGCTCCTGGCCTTCGCGCTGATGCTGATCATCGAAGGGGCGCTCCCCTTCCTCGCGCCTAGCCTCTGGCGCGACACGTTCCGGCGCATCACGCAGCTCTCGGACGGGCAGATCCGCTTCTTCGGGCTCACCTCGATGCTGATCGGCCTGCTGCTGCTCGCACTGGCAAGCTGATGCGCTGGCTCCTGCCCGAGTACATCGAGGACATCCTGCCGGCGGAAGCCGCGCGCATCGAGCGGTTGCGCCGCGCGATCCTGGACCTGTTCGCAGCCTCGCGCTACGAACTGGTGATGCCGCCGCTGCTGGAATACACGGACTCGCTGCTGACCGGCACCGGCCACGACCTCGACGTGCGCACCTTCAAGGTGGTGGACCAGATTTCGGGCCGCATGATGGGCCTGAGGGCCGACATCACGCCGCAGGTGGCGCGCATCGATGCGCACCTGCTGAACCGCAAGGGCGTGACGCGGCTTTGCTACTGCGGCAGCGTGTTGCACACGCGGCCCGCCGGGCCGGCGGCGACGCGCGAGCCGATCCAGATCGGGGCTGAAGTGTATGGACATGCCGGCGTGCAAAGCGATCTCGAGGTGCAGCGGCTGCTGTGCCGGGCGCTGGCCCTGGCGCGCGTGAAGAAACTGCGCCTGGACATCGGCCACGTGGCGGTGTTTCGCGCCATCGTGCATGCCGCGAAAGCAGGCGCGGCGCTGGAGGCGGAGCTGTTCGCCGCGCTGCAGAGGAAGGACCTGCCCGCGCTGCGCGGCCTGACGCGCGGCCTGGACGCGCGATCGCGCGCCGCGTTGCTGCTCCTGCCGGAGCTCTACGGCGGCGTGGAAGTCCTCGCACTCGCCGCGAGGAAGCTGCCCGCGCTCGTGCCGGTGAAGCGCGCGCTCGCCACGCTGCGCGCGCTGGCCAAGGCCTGCCCGGTGCCGGCGAGTTTCGATCTCGCCGAGCTGCGCGGCTATCACTACCATTCGGGCGTCGTGTTCGACGCGTACTGCGAAGGCGTGAGCGGCGCGGTGGCGCGCGGCGGGCGCTACGACGAAGTCGGCAAGGCCTTCGGCCGCGCGCGGCCGGCGACCGGGTTTTCCATCGATCTGCGCAGCCTCGCCTCGGCGGCGGGCGCGAAGGGGAAGCGCAAGTGAGCAAAGCGGCACGCAACGTCGTCGTCATCGGCACGCAATGGGGCGACGAGGGCAAAGGCAAGATCGTCGACTGGCTCACCGATCATGCGCAAGGGGTGGTGCGCTTCCAGGGCGGGCACAACGCCGGGCACACGCTGGTGATCGGCGGCAAGAAGACGGTGCTGCACCTCATCCCGTCCGGCATCCTGCGACAGGAGGTGGACTGCTTCATCGGCAACGGCGTTGTCGTGTCGCCGCAGGCGCTGGCGCAGGAGATGGACGAGCTCGAAGCCGCGGGCGTGCCCGGAGTAGTGGCGCGGCTGTGCATTTCGGAAGCCTGTCCGCTGATCATGCCGTATCACGCTGCGCTCGATGCGGCGCGCGAGGCTTCGCGCGGCGCGCACAAGATCGGCACCACCGGACGCGGCATCGGCCCGGCGTACGAGGACAAGGTGGCGCGTCGCGCGATCCGCGTGCAGGACCTGTTCAAGCCCGTGCGCCTGGCCGAAAAACTGCAGGGCCTGCTCGAGTACCACAACTTCGTGCTGACGCAGTACCACGGCCAGCCGGCCGTCGACTTCCAGCAGACGCTGGACGAGGCGCTGGCGCTTGCGCCGCGTCTCGCGCCGCTGGTGGCGGACGTGCCGCGCGCCCTGTACCACGCCAACCGCGCCGGCAAGAACCTGTTGTTCGAGGGTGCGCAAGGATCGCTGCTCGACATCGACCACGGCAGCTACCCCTACGTGACGTCGTCCAACTGCGTGGCCGGCGCTGCGGCGGCCGGCGCGGGCATCGGCCCGCACCACCTGCACTACGTATTGGGGATCACCAAGGCCTATACCACGCGCGTGGGCGGCGGCCCGTTCCCGACCGAGCTGTCCGACGACATCGGCGAGCAGTTGCGCCAGCGCGGGCAGGAGTTCGGCGCCACCACCGGGCGGCCGCGCCGCACCGGCTGGTTCGACGCCGCGGCGCTCAAGCGCTCCATCCAGCTCAATGGCGTGTCAGGGCTGTGCATCACCAAGCTCGACGTGCTCGACGGCGTCGAGGCGCTGAAGATCTGCGTCGGCTACCGCATCGACGGCGAGCTCTCCGAGATCCTGCCGGTGGGCGCCGAGGAGCTCGAGCGCTGCGAGCCGGTCTACGAGGAACTGCCCGGCTGGAAGGAAAGCACGGTCGGCATCAAGGCGTACGACACGCTGCCGAAGGCGGCGCGCGACTATCTCAAGCGCATCGAGGCGCTCGCCGGCGTGCCGATCGATCTGATTTCCACCGGGCCGGATCGCGACGAGACCATCGTGCGCCGCCATCCGTTTGACTGAGCCTGGTGCCGAGGAAGGGATTCGAACCCCCACAGTGTTGCCACCGCTAGGACCTGAACCTAGTGCGTCTACCAATTCCGCCACCTCGGCAGGGGAGGCGAATTCTAGGGTTGCCCTCGCATCATGTCAAAGAAGAAGCACTTAAAGCCCGCCGCGCACGCAAGTTCCGCGCTCGGCTCCTACGGCACGGAAATTCTGGATGCGCTCGAGCGCGCCGGCGCGCCGCTGACGCGCGCCGAGCTGATGGCGGGGCTGGCGGTCGGCGCGCGCGAGCGCGCGGGCTTCCTCGCCGCGCTCGCCGAACTGGAGAAGTCCGGGCGCGTGGTGCAGAACCGGGCCGGCAGTTTCCTCGTCGCCAAGCGCATCGATGTGGTCGCCGGCCGCATCGAGGGACATCGCGACGGGCATGGCTTTCTGGCACCGGATGACGATGGCCCCTGGGTGTTCCTGCCGCCGGCGGAAATGCGCCAGGTGCTGCACGGCGACCGCGCCGCGGTGCGCGTCGCCGGGCAGGATACGCGCGGGCGGCCGAGCGGCACCATCGTCGAAGTGCTCGAGCGCGCCGATCGCCGCATCGTCGGGCGCCTGCACGCCGAGCATGGCGTGCTGTTCCTGGTGCCCGAAGACCGGCGCATCGCGCAGGACATCGTGGTGCCGCCTGCGCAAGCGGGCAAGGCGAAGCCCGGCGAGGTGGTCACGGTGGAGTTGATCGCGCAGCCGGCCAAGCACGCGCGGCCGATCGGGCGCGTCGCCGAGGTGCTCGGGCACTACACCGATTCGGGTATGGAAATCGAGATCGCGGTGCGCAAGTTCAGCCTGCCGCACGAGTTCACGAAAAAGGCCATGGCGCAGGCGCGCGCCATGCCCGAGGCGGTGCGCAGCGACGACGCCGCGGGCCGGCGCGACCTGAGGTCGCTGCCCTTCGTCACCATCGACGGCGAGACGGCGAAGGACTTCGACGACGCGGTGCACGCGGTGCGCGAGGGCAAAGGATTCCGCCTGCGCGTCGCGATCGCCGACGTCAGCCATTACGTACGGCCGGGCGATGCGCTGGATGCCGAAGCGCGCGAACGCGGCACTTCGGTGTACTTCCCGCGCCGGGTGATTCCGATGCTGCCGGAGAAACTGTCCAACGGTCTGTGCTCGCTCAACCCGGACGTCGACCGCCTGGCGATGGTCTGCGACATGGTGATCGAGCCCGGCGGCGCGGTGGCGAGCTACGAATTCTATGCCGCGGTGTTCCGCTCGCATGCGCGGCTGACCTACACCAGCGTCTGGGCGTCGATCTCCAAGGGCAAGCCGAGCGCGGCGCTGGCCGCGCTGTACGAGTGCTACCAGGCGCTGGCGCGCGAGCGCAGCCGGCGCGGGGCGATCGACTTCGATACCGTCGAGACGCGCATGGAGTTCGACGACCAGGGCAAGATCAAGCGCATCGTGCCCGAGATCCGCAACGAGGCGCATCGCCTGATCGAGGAGTGCATGCTGGCGGCGAACGTGTGCGCCGGGAACTTCCTCGCCGGGCGCAAGCACCCGGTGCTGTACCGCGTGCACGACGTGCCGGCGCCCGAGAAAGTGACGGCGCTGCGCGAGTTTCTCGCCGAGCTCGGGCTGAAGCTGCCGGGCGGCGAGCGCCCGCAGCCCAAGGACTACGCGCAGATCCTGGAGAAGATCCGCGCGCGCCCGGACTTCCTGCTGCTGCAGACGATCCTGCTGCGCTCGCTGAAGCAGGCGGTCTATACGCCGGACAACGTCGGGCACTTCGGCCTCGCGTTCGACGCCTACGTGCATTTCACCTCGCCGATCCGCCGCTACCCGGACCTGCTGGTGCATCGCGCCATCAAGGCGCTACTGGCGAACCGGCGCTACGACGGCGTGAACTGGGGCGAGCTGGGCCGTCACTGCTCCGACACCGAGCGCCGCGCCGACGAGGCGAGCCGCGACGTGGAGAACTGGCTCAAGTGCTTCTACATGCAGGACCATGTCGGCGGCACGTATTCGGGCACGGTCACCGGCGTCACCGCCTTCGGCCTGTTCGTCATGCTGGACGACTACTTCGTCGACGGGCTGGTGCACATCTCGGAGCTCGGCCGCGACTATTTCCAGTTCGACGCAGCGCGCCACATGCTGTTGGGCGAGCGCACCAAGCAGCGCTATCGCCTGGCCGATCGCATGAAAGTGAAGCTGGTGCGCGTGGACCTGGATTCGCGCAAGATCGATTTCGTGCCGGCGTGAAGCGCGAGCGCGAGCCGCGGGTGGTGTTCGGGTTCCATGCGGTGCTGGCGCGCCTGCGCGCGGATCCGTCCTCGGTGATCGAGCTGTACGTCGATGAGACGCGGCACGATGCGCGCATCCGGGACGTGGCCGCGCAGGCGCAGCGCGCGGGCGTCGCGGTGATGAAGGTGCCGACCAAGCGCCTGGACGGGTTCTACGGCGGCGGGCGGCACCAGGGGGTGGTGGCGCGGGTCGAGGTGAAGGCCCTCAGCCACAGCCTCGACGAGATCCTCGAGCAGGTGCAGGGGCCGCCGTTGCTATTGTTATTGGATGGCGTGACCGACCCCCACAACCTCGGCGCCTGCCTGCGCGTGGCGAACGCGGCCGGCGTGCACGCGGTAGTGGCGCCGAAGGACCGGGCGGCGGGGATCAGCGCCGCGGTGTCGAAGGTGGCGAGCGGCGCTGCTGAATCCACGCCCTACCTGATGGTCACCAATCTCGCGCGCACCATCGACGAACTGAAGGAGCGCGAGATCTGGATCGTCGGCACCGACGAGCGCGCCGAGCAGTCGCTCTATCAGGCCAACCTGCCCGAGGCGATCGCCTGGGTGCTGGGGGCCGAGGGCGAAGGTATGCGGCGCCTGACGCGGGAGAAGTGCGACCTGCTGGTGCGGATCCCGATGGCGGGGGCGGTGGGGAGCCTCAACGTGTCGGTGGCGGCAGGCATCTGTTTATTCGATTCTGTGCGGCGGCGCCTGAAAGTGTCTGCGAAGTAGGCATCGAAATCGGTGACTTCCTGTGAGGGACGTTGCTGGCAGGAGCCTGGAGATCGCAGGTCGCACCCTTAGGCGATAATCCCGGCACTTTCCGGAGGAACCCGCTTGGACGCATCCTGGACGATCTCCGCTATCGCGCTCGGCTGCCTCCTCCTTCTCATCATCGTCATGGGGCTGGTGATCTGGTCGATCCGCCGCCATCGCGATCCCCACCTCACGATCGAATGTGATGCGGGCATCGATACCCTGCTGCCGACGCTTGCCGGCATCACGCTCGGCAGCGTAATCGATGGAAATTCCGTCGAGGTCCTGGAGAACGGCCACTTCTGGGACGTGCTGATCGAGCGCGTCGGCAAGGCGCGCAAGACGGTGCATTACGAGACGTTCCTGTGGAAGGAGGGCAAGCTCGGCAAGCGCATGGCGAAGGCGCTGGCCGAGCGCGCAAAGGACGGCGTGAAGGTGCGCATCATGCTGGACGCTGTCGGCTCGAAGGGCATCGGCAACGGCGAGCTCGAGATGATGGAGAAGGCGGGCGCCAGGGTCGAGTTCTTCCACGAGAAGAAGCTGCGCAACATCGGCGTGCTGAACGACCGCACCCACCGCAAGATGCTCGTCATCGACGGCAGGGAAGCATTCGTCGGTGGGCACTGCGTGGTGGACGAATGGCTCGGCGACGCCGAGGACGGCAAGCACTTCGGCGACGTGAGCGTGCGGCTCCGCGGCCCGATCGTGCACAGCGTGCAGGGCGCTTTCAGCGAGAACTGGGCAGGCGAGACCGGTGAGCTGTTCGCCGGCCCCGATTGCTTCCCACCGATCGAGCGGGCGGGCGACCTGCAGATGCACCTGGTCTACGCGAAGCCCGAGCATTCCGCGCCGGCCGTGAAGATCCTCCACCACACGCTGATCTGCCTCGCCCGCCAGCGCATCTGGATCCAGAATCCCTACTTCATTCCCGAGCCCGAGGCCATCGACGCGTTCGGCGAGGCGGTCCAGCGCGGCGTGGATGTGCGGGTGCTGATGCCTTCGACCAGCGGCTCCGACAACCCGATGGTGCAGCACGCCGGCCACCGCAACTTCGACAAGCTGATGCGCAACGGCGTGCGGCTTTTCGAGTACCCGCACACGCTTCTGCACCAGAAGGTCATGACGGTCGACGGCCTCTACAGCGCCGTCGGCTCCGCCAACTTCGACGACCGGTCCTTCGAGACCAACGAAGAGGTGACCCTGGGAATCCTGGATGAAAAAACCGCGAAGAAGCTGGATGCGATCTTCGAGAAATACCTGCCGCGGGCAAAGGAGATCGACCTGGAGGAGTGGAATCGAAGGAGCGTGTGGCATAAGCTCAAGGACCACGCCGCTTACTCCATCAACGAGCTGCTATGAGTTTCTGGGAGACCGCCATCACAGGTGAAGACCACCACCGTGCGGACACGTCGTATCCTTCGTATGTGACCCCCGACCGAGGAAACGTCGCCGTGACAGCCGAATCTGGATCGCACCGGATCGTCGAGAGGATTGTGCTGGGATGTCTCGGCGTGCTGTTCGCCGCGATGGCGGCGACGGCGTACGACTATGGCCTGAAAGACCGGCTCGGCCCCGGATCGGGATTTTTCCCCTTCTGGCTCGGTGCGATCGGCGCCGCGCTGAGCGTCTCGCTGCTGGCCGTCTCCCTTCGCGGCGGCTCGATCGGCGACGGCGGCGTGAGCGTGTGGCCGGATCGAGCCGGCGCCGGGCGGGCGGCCACGCTGCTCGCAGGGCTGGTCGCGGCGGCGCTGGCGCTCGAGCCGCTCGGTTTTCGCTTGACCGCGTTCGCGTTCACGGCGCTGCTGCTCGTCGCGCTCGGCGTGCGCCGGCCGGTGGTGATCGCGCTGTTCGCGCTGATCAGCGGCTTTGGCCTGTTTCACGTGTTCTATTACTGGCTCAAAGTACCGCTGCCGATTGGCGCGCTCGGATTCTGACGCCGCCGGGACATGGACAGCCTGCCACACCTTCTCTCGGGATTCGCCGCGGCGATGAGCCCGGCGAATCTCGCCTACGCGTTTGCGGGCTGCGTGTTCGGCACGCTGATCGGCGTGCTGCCCGGGCTCGGACCGGCGGCGGGAACGGCGATCCTGATTCCGCTCACCTTCAAGCTCGATCCCACCGGCGGCATCATCATGCTTGCCGCGATCTACTACGGCGCCATGTACGGCGGCACGATTACCTCGGTGTTGATCAACGTTCCGGGCGAGGCGGCATCCGTCATCACGTGCATCGACGGCCATCAGATGGCCAAGCAAGGCCGCGGCGGAACCGCGCTCGGCATCGCCGCGATCGGCTCGTTCATCGGCGGCATGGCGGCCGTCGTCGCGCTCGTGCTGGTCGCGCCACCGCTCGCAAAATTCGCGCTGTCGTTCGGGCCGCCCGAATTCTTCGCGCTGATGCTGTTCGGCCTGTGCCTGGTCAGCGGACTGGCCGGGCGCTCGCTCTCGGCCGCGCTGATGATGACGGTGCTCGGGCTGCTCATCTCGATGATCGGCATCGATCCGGTGCGAGGCGCGCCGCGCTTCGCGTTCGACATCGCCGAGCTGTACGACGGTCTGGGAATCGTCCCGGTGGTGATGGGCCTGTTCGGCATCGCGGAGATTCTCATCACGGCCGAACGGCCGGTGCATGAGATCATCCGCACCAAGTTCAGCGGCCTGCTGCCGAGCCGGGACGAGTGGCGCCGTTCCTGGGGCGCAATCGCGCGCGGAACCGGAATCGGCTTCTTCCTTGGCTTGATCCCCGGCATCGGCTCGATCGTTCCGACTTTCATGGCCTACATCGCCGAAAAGCGCCTATCGAAGACCCCCGAGCGCTTCGGCAAGGGCGCGATCGAGGGGGTCGCGGCGCCCGAGACGGCGAACAACGCC
>DASTTC010000181.1:0-2357 GCA_035760345.1 Burkholderiales bacterium
GCGCATCGAGGTGCCCGCCTGCTTCATCGCCGGCGCGAGCGACTGGGGAGCGTTCCAGATCCCGGGTGCCCTGAAGACGATGCGCACCGCGGTGTTCGCCGACGACCGCGGCTGCCACTTCATCGAAGGCGCCGGCCACTGGGTGCAGCAGGAGCAGCCGGCGCAAGTGGTGCAGCGGCTACTGGAGTTCCTGCCGCGCAGTCAGTCCGCGTAGCCCGGCAGCTCGCGGTCCAGCACCCGCATCATCGCCTCGAAGTACAGGCGCTCGCGCTCGGCGCGCGAGTGGCGGTCGTTCTCCGGCGGCGCCTGCACCTGCGCCACGATCGCGTCAGAGAGGATCTCGAGGGGCTTGCCGGTGCCCATGGCGAGCACCTGCGCGCGGCATACGCGTTCCAGCTTGTACAGGCGCCGGTAGGCCTGAGCGACCGTGTTGCCCACCACCAGCACGCCGTGGTTTTTCATGAACAGCACGTGCTTGTCGCCGATCAGGCGCGCGAGGCGCTCGCCTTCCTCGATAAAGTCGGCGGTGCCGAGGTAGGTGTCGTCGTAGGCCACATGGCCGTGAAAGAAGGCGGCGGTCTGACTCGCCGGCAGCAGCCGGTTGTCCTTCAGCATGTTGAGCGCGACCGCCCAGGTCTGGTGCGTATGCATCACCACGCGCGCCCCGCTGATGCGATGGATCGGCGCGTGGATGCATTGCGCGGATAGCTCCACGACGCCTTCGCCTTCCAGCGTCTTGCCGCTTTCGTCGAACACGATCATGTCGCTCGCCCGCGCCTCCGACCAGTGCAGGCCGAAGGGCAGGATCAGGTAGCGGTCGTTCGCGCCGGGCACGGTGACCGTGAAATGGTTGTCGATCCCCTCCTCCAGGTCGTCGAGCACGGCGAGGCGGTGCGCGGCGGCGAGGTGCACCTTGGCCTCCCGGACGGGGTCGGCGGCGCGCTTTGCGGTCAGCGAATGGACGGACATGGCCACAGTATATATTGGCGCGAATGGCGCACCACGAGTCGATCAAGGTGGCGGTGCTCGGCGCGGGCGCGGTGGGGTGCTTTTTCGGCGGCATGCTGGCGCGTGCCGGGCACGAAGTGACGCTGATCGGCCGGCCGGCGCACGTGGACGCGTTCAAGGCGAAGGGGCTGCATTTCGAGGGCCTGACGTTCGACGAGCAGGTCCCGGTCAAGGCCAGCACCGACCCCGGCGCCGTGCGCGGCGCGCGCCTGGTCCTGTTCTGCGTGAAATCGACCGACACGGAGGACGCTGCCGCGCAGATCGCGCCCTTCCTGGATGCCGAAGCCCTCGTCGTGAATCTGCAGAACGGGGTCGACAACACCGAGCGCATCCAGGCCAGCATCTCGCAGCCTGTGATCCCGGCCGTGGTGTACGTCGCCACCGAAATGGCCGGGCCGGGACACCTCAAGCACCACGGCCGCGGCGACCTCGTAATCGGCTCACCGCACGCGGCTTGGAACGACCGCGTCAAGACCTGGTTCGAGGCCGCCGGCGTACCGGTTGCGATCTCGGACAACGTGGCGGGCGAACTCTGGGCCAAGCTGGTGGTGAACTGCGCCTACAACGCGCTTTCCGCCATCACGCAGCTGCCCTACGGGAAGATGGTCGCCGGAGCGGGAGTGCGCGAACTGATGCGCGACGTGGTCGAGGAAACGCTGGCGGTCGCCGGAGCGAGCGGCGTGGCGATGGCGCCCGGCATGCTGGAACGGACCTACGGAATCGCCGAGTCCATGCCCACGCAGTTTTCCTCCACCGCGCAGGACCTCGCGCGCGGCAAGCCCACCGAGATCGAGCACCTCAACGGCTTCGTGGTGCGCCGGGGCGCGGCGCTCGGCGTGCCGACGCCCGCGAATCGCGTGCTGACCGCGCTGGTCCGGCTGCTCGAATCCAAGGCAGCGCTGAGCGCTCGCTAGGCCGGCTGCAGGATGTGGATCGTGCGCGTGGCGATCAATTCCTTCACCTTCGCTGCATAGGCCGCCATGTGAGGCGCGGCGGCGTGGGCCTTCAGCGCCTCCATGCTGTCCCATTTCTCGACGACCAGGAAGGTGTCGGGCCCGACCCGGGTCTGGAACGCGAGCGCATTCTCGGCATCCACGGCGGGGCCGTACTCGATGCAGCCCTGCTCGGCGCGGCAGGCGGGCGCGTTGGCGCGAAAGTGCAGCAGGATCTCCTCGCGCTTGCCGGGCTTGGCGGTGATGATGGCGATGACGTGGATCATGTCGAACCCTCCTCTTTAGGAAATCTTCTTCAGCTTCTGCAGCGAGCGCATGCCGCGGGCAATGGGCACCTCCGGGAACAGCCGCGGCCACTCGGTGTAGCTGACCTCGCCGACGTAGATGTCGCCGCGC
>DASTTC010000182.1:0-4605 GCA_035760345.1 Burkholderiales bacterium
CGTCGAGATCATCCCGTCGAGCCCGTTCAAGCCGATGGCGCACGCGCTGCTGCCGCTGCATGAGCATTGCCTGTTCAAGAACGGCATCCACCTGGGCGAGATCTGGTACCTCACCGAGCTCGCGCGCTGGCTGCGGGAGGCGAAGCGCAACCGCTTCCTGCTCACGGCGCCGCCGCTGCGCCTGCCCGGGGCAGTGGGCTCGCCGGCGGTGGCGGTCGCGACCGTCTGAACTACGACTACGTCATCGTAGGCGCGGGCTCGGCCGGCTGCGTGCTCGCCAACCGCCTGAGCGCCGACCCCGCGGCGCGCGTGCTGCTGCTCGAAGCGGGCCCGCGCGACACCGATCCCTGGATTCACGTGCCGCTCGGCTACGGCAAGCTGTTCAACAAGAAGCGCGTCAACTGGAGCTACGAATCCGAGCCCGAGCCCAACCTGGGCGGCCGGCGCATCTTCACGCCGCGCGGCAAGGTGCTGGGCGGCTCCTCCAGCATCAACGGCCTGGTCTACATCCGCGGCCAGGCGGAGGACTTCGACGCCTGGGAGGTGCCGGGCTGGTCGCACCTGGAGTTGCTCCCCTACTTCAGGAAAAGCGAGGGATCGCTCGGCATCTCGGACCTCGAGCGCCATGAGATCGGCGACGCGTTCATCGCCTCGGCCCGCGCCATCGGCATCCCGGCCAACGACGACTTCAACGGCGAGCGCCAGGAGGGCACGGGCTACTACCGGGCGACCACCAAGGACGGCCGGCGCTCGAGCACCGCGGTCGCCTACCTGCGGCCGGCCGCGCGCCGCGCGAACCTGCGGGTGGAGACGGAGGCGCTCGCCACGCGCATCGTCTTCGAGGGCCGGCGCGCCGTGGCCGTGGAGTACGAGCAGGGCGGCGAGCGCCGCACGGCGAAGGCGGCGCGCGAGATCCTGCTGTGCGGCGGCAGCTTCAACTCGCCGCAGCTGCTGCAGCTCTCGGGCGTCGGACCGCGCGCGCTGCTGGAGGAGTATGGCATCCCGCTCGCGCACGAGTCGCCCGACGTGGGCGAGGGGCTGCAGGACCACTTCTACTGCCGCAGCTTCTGGCGCGCGAACAAGCCGGTCACGCTGAACGACGACATGGCGAGCCTCTGGCGCCAGGCGAAGATCGGGCTGCAGTACGCGCTCCGGCGCCGCGGCCCGCTCGCCATCGCCGCGGGCCATGCCGCCGCTTTCGTGCGCACGCGGCCCGACCTCAAGCGCCCCGACGCGCAGATCTACTTCATCAACTTTTCCACCGCGAAGCGCGGCGGCGTGCTGCATCCCTGGCCGGGCTTCACCCTGTCGGTGTCGCAACTGCAGGTGGAGTCGCGCGGCTCGGTGCGCATCCAGTCCGCCGATGCGCGCGCGGCGCCCGCCATCCGCTACAACTACCTCGCCACCGAGAACGACCGCCGCGTGATGGTCGGAGGGCTGAAGATCATCCGGCGCATCGCCGCTACTGCGCCGCTCGCCGGCTACATCGTGCGCGAGGAGTTTCCGGGTCCGAAGGTGCAAACCGACGCGGAGCTGCTCGACGTGGTGCGCCGGACCGGGGAAACGGTGTTCCACCCGACCTCCACCTGCCGCATGGGCACCGATGAGCGCTCGGTGGTGGATTCGCGGCTGCGCGTGCGCGGCCTCGCGGGCCTGCGCGTGGTGGACGCTTCCGTCATGCCCGCCGTGGTCTCGGGCAACACCAACGCCGCGGTGATCGCGCTCGCCGAGAAGGCGGCCGACCTGGTGCGCGAGGACGTGCGGTGAGCGCCTGGCTCGAGGGCCGGGTTGCCGGCCAGCAGCGCTGGACCGAGCGCCTGTTCAGCCTGCGGGTCGCGGCGCCGTTCGGCGCGTTCCAGGCCGGCCAGTTCGTCAAGCTCGCGCTAGACGTGGGCGGCGAGCGCGTGGCGCGTCCCTATTCGCTGGTCAATCCCCCGGGCGGCGAACCGCTGGAGTTCTACTTCAACGTGGTGGCGGCGGGGCCCTTGTCGCCGCGCCTCGCCGCGCTACAGGCCGGCGACGCCGTGGCGGTGGCGGCAAATCCCGCCGGGTTCCTCGTGCTTGCCGAGGTGCCGGAGGCGGAAAACCTGTGGCTGATCGCCACCGGCACGGGACTCGGCCCCTTTCTTTCCATCCTGAGGACCGAAGAGCCCTGGCGGCGCTTCCGGCAGGTGGTCCTGGTGCACGCTACGCGCACCGCGGCCGAGCAGGCTTACGGCGACGTGCTGGCGGCGGTCGCCGCGGCGCGGGGCGGGCAGTTTCGCCGCATCGCGTTCGTCAGCCGCGAACGCTCGCCAGGGGCGCTCGAGGGACGCGTGCCGGCTGCCCTGCGCGATGGCAGGCTGGAGCGCGCGGCAGGAACCGAACTCTCCGCCGCGAGGTCCCACGCCATGCTCTGCGGCAATCCGGAGATGGTCACCGACGTCACGGCGGCGCTCGCCGAGCGCGGGATGCGCAAGCATCGCCGGCGCGCTCCCGGGCACATCAGCGTGGAGACCTACTGGTGATGCCCCGTGCCGTGGCGGTGCTGTTGCTGGCGCTGCTGTGCGGCTGTAGCGCGACCGAGTTCGCCTACAACAACGCCGACACCTGGCTGCGCTGGCAGGCCGGGCGCTACGTCAAGCTGGAACGCGACCAGGCGAAGGAGTTCGACCGGCGCCTGGCGTCCTTCCTCGCCTGGCACCGCGCAAAGGCGCTGCCGCAGTACGCGCGCCTCGCCGCGGAGGCGGGTGCGCGACTCGAGCGCGGCGCCACCCGCGCGGACATGGAATGGGGTTACGATGCCTTGCAGGCCCAGGCGCGCGAGGGGCTGCGGCGCGCCGCCGGCGAGGCGGGCGATTTTCTCGACCGGCTGTCGCCGGCGCAGATCGCCCAGATCGAGCGGCGCTTCGCGGAGGAGAACCGCAAGTTCGCGCGCGAGTGGCTCGAGGGCACGCCCGAGGCGCGCCGCGCGCGGCGCCACGAGCGGCTGACGGGCCTGCTGCAGGACTGGCTGGGGAACCTGGACAATGCGCAACGGGAGCAGGTGCGGCGCTACAACGAAAGCGCGCCGCTCAGCGGCGAGCGGCGCGACCTGGAGCGGCGGCGCCGCCAGGCGGAGCTTGTCGCCCTGCTGCGCGCGGGCGAGTCCGCGCAGCGGCTCGGCGCCTGGGCGCTCTCCTGGGAACGCGCGCGCGGCGCGGACGGATTCCTCGACCTGCTGGCGGGCCTGGAGCGCAGCCTGAACCCGCGCCAGCGCGCGCACGTCATCGCGCGGCTGCGCGGCTACGGGCGCAACTTCCAGGTGCTGGCGGCGGCGCGATGAAGGACCGCGACATCCCGGAGAGCGCGCTCGAGCAGCCGCCGGCGAGCTACGCCGGGCGCACGCGCTTCACGCAGCTGGAGTACGACGCGGTACTGGCCAACGCCTCGATCGGCATCGCCTTCACGCGCGACCGCAAGTTCTTCCTGTGCAACCCCAAGTTCGCCGAGATGCTGGGCTGGAAGCCCGAGGAGCTGATCGGGCAGGCGGGCGACGTGGTGTACCCCTCGAGCGAAAGCTACGAGGCGCTCGGGCGCATCGCGGTGCCGGTGCTCACGGCCGGCAAGCAGATCGACCTCGACTGGGAGGTGAAGAGAAAGGACGGCTCCACGTTCCTCGCGCGCATCATCGCCAAGGCGATCAGCAGCGCCGATCCGCGCCGCGGCACGGTGTGGATCGTGGAGGACGTCACCGAGCAGCGGCGCGCCGGCGCGGAGCTCGAGCGCCTGCTCGCCGAACAAAAACTGATCGTCGACAACGCTACCATCGGCATCGCTTTCCTGCGCCAGCGCAGCATCCAGCATTGCAACCGGCGCCTGGAGGAGATCGTGGGCTATGCGCCGGGCGAGCTCGACGGCCGCAGCACCGAGATCATGCATGTCTCGCCCGAGGCGTTCGAGGAGGTGGGGCGCATCGGCTACGAGGCGATGTCGCGCGGCGAGGCCTACACGGAGGAGCGCCAGCTGCGCCGCAAGGACGGTACGACGATCTGGTGCAAGGTGATCGGCCGGGCGATCGACCCGGCGCGCCCGCAGGACGGCTCGATCTGGATCTACGACGACATCTCCGCGGAGCGCGCGCAGCGCGAGGGGCTGGAGCGCATCGTCTCCGAGCGCACCACCGAGCTGCGCGAGGCGCAGGAGCGCGCGCAGCATCTGGCGGACCACGACGCGCTCACCGGGCTGCCCAACCGGCGGCTGCTGGAAGACCGGCTGACGCAGGCGCTCGCGCTCAGCCAGCGCAACCGCAAGCAGACGGCGGTGATGTTCGTCGACCTCGATCGCTTCAAGTCGATCAACGATTCGCTCGGCCACGCAGTGGGCGACGCAGTGCTGAAGGAGGTGGCGCAGCGCCTGGTGCGGCAGTTGCGCGTGGGCGACACGGTGTGCCGCGTCGGCGGCGACGAGTTCGTGGTGGTGCTGCCGGAATCCAAGCGCTCCACGGACGCCGCCAATGTCGCCGCCAAGATCATCGAGACGCTGTCGGTGCCGGTGCAGGCGGCGGATCGCGAGCTCTCGGTCACGCCCTCGATCGGCATTGCCGTGTTTCCGGAGGACGGGCGCGACGCGGCGATGCTGATCCGC
>DASTTC010000183.1:0-2935 GCA_035760345.1 Burkholderiales bacterium
CGACCTCGTACAGCCACACCGGGCTCACGGCGGGCAACACCTATACCTACCGCGTGAGCGCCTACGACGCCGTGCCCAACCACTCGGCCTGGACGGCCACGGTCTCGGCGACCACGACGCTCTCGGACACGCAGGCGCCCACGGTGCCCGCCGGCCTCACCGTGACCGCGGTCTCCGGCACGCAAGTTAACCTCAGCTGGAGTGCTTCCACCGACAACGTCGGCGTGACGGGCTACTACGTCTACCTGAACGACCAGCCGCTCGCGGCCACCGCGTCGACCTCGTACAGCCACACCGGGCTCACGGCGGGCAACACCTATACCTACCGCGTGAGCGCCTACGACGCCGTGCCCAACCACTCGGCCTGGACGGCCACGGTCTCGGCGACCACGGCGCTCGCCGACACGACCGCACCCTCGGTTGCCATCACCTCGCCGGAGCCAAACGCAAACCTGAAGGGCACGCTCACGGTCGCGGCGAGCGCGGCCGACAACGTCGGCGTGGTCGGCGTGCAGTTGCAGTACAACGGCGTGAACCTGGGCGCCGAGGTTACGAGCGCTCCTTACTCGGTCACCGCCTACACCACCTCGGTGCCCAACGGTCGCTACACGCTCACGGCGGTGGCGCGCGACGCCGCGGGCAACCGCACCACCTCGGCGCCGGTGACCGTCACGGTGAGCAACTGAGGATGCCGTAGTCCGATCAGCGCATGCCACCCGGAGGGCGATCCAACACGACCGGCGTACACCTAGCGCATGGCCGAAGTGCGCTTCGCAACCCTCGGCACACTGGTCCTCGCCGCGAGCCTGCCGCTCGCGGCGCTGGGCCAGTCGTGCGTTCCCGATCCCTCCCCCGACTGGATGACGCAGGTGCCGATGAGCACCTCGGCAGTCACCCTGCGGCCCGCCGACTGCGCCGTCGTCGAGCAGACCCCGCCCGACTTCAGCTGGCCCGACCACGACCCGAAGGCGCGCTACACGGTCACGCTCGCCTACCCCGACGGCACGAGCCGCAGCCTCGTCGCACCGCAGAACTGGATCAACTGGGATGAGGCCCTGCCGCCCGGCGACTACGCCTGGCGCGTGCGCCTGGAGAGCGGCGGCACCGTGGCGGACAGTCGCGTGCGCCGCTTCACGGTGAGCGCGCAGGCCGTGCCCTTCGTCGTCCCGAGCGCGGCTACGCTCTTTAGCCGCGCGGTCGCCAAGCCCCACCCGCGCGCCCTGCTTGATCCAGCCACCGCGCAGGCGATGCTCGCCGAGCGCCAGGCGGGATTCACGGAGCTGTACGCCCGGGTGGACGCGCTGCTATCGGCGCCGCTGCCGGGCGAGCCGGCGGCCGGCACGCCGGAGGCGATCGCGTGGCTGGCGCACGAAGAGTCGCGGCGCATGCTGGAGGCGGCGCTCGCCTGGCTCGCCACTTGGCGCGAGGAGTATTTCGCGGACGCATTGCGCCGCGCCCTCAACCTCGCCGCCTGGGACCCGAACGGCAGCACCTCGTACGCAGCCTCGGATTTTGCGTCGCGCGAGATCGTGTGGAGCCTTGCGCTCGCCTACGACTGGCTGCACCCGTGGCTGGACGAGAACCAGCGCAGCCTGCTGCGCGCGCCGATCCTCGTGCGCGCCGGCGACATGTACAACGCGCTCATCGGCAGCCGCGCGCGTTTCGCTGCACAGCCCTACGATTCGCACGGCAACGTCAATCTCACGACCCTCGCACTGGTCTGCGTGCTGCTCGCCGGGGACTTCCCGGAGGCCTACGAGGGGCTGCGGCAGACGCTGCCGCTGGCGCTGCACTGGACCAGCCCCTGGGGCGGCGAGGACGGCGGCTACGCCAACGGCACCGCTTACGCGGGCTGGGACGCAAGCATGCTGCTGCTGCCGTGGTACGCGCTGCGCTGGACGGTGGGCGTGGACATCGCGCAGAAGGCGTGGACGCGAAATTACGCGCGCTTCCTGGCCTATTTCCTGCCGCCGGGCACGCCGGCGGGCGCCTTCGGCGACGGCGCCGAGTTGCCGCTGGGCACCGAGTGGTGGGCAAGTCGCGCCAAGTCCTACGCGGCGTTCGCACCGAGCGCGCTCTCGCGCTGGTACGCGGCGCAGCTCGGCGGCGAGGACCCGAGCCAGCTCGAGCTGCTGCTCGCGCCACTGGTGCCGGCGGGCCCCGCGCCGCTGCCCGCGGGCACGCCCGGCGGCGCGTATTTCCCGTCGATCGGCTGGGCGGCGATGCACAGCGCGCTCGCCGACCCGCAGCGCACCTCGGTGTACTTCAAGTCGAGCCGCTTCGCCTCCTACAACCACAGCCACGCGGACCAGAACTCGCTCGTCGTCACGGCGGGCGGGCAGCCGCTGGCGATCGACTCGGGGCATTTCGACGGCTACAAGACGCCGCACTGGTGGCAGTGGTACAAGCAGACGCGCGCGCACAACGCCATCACCTTCGACGGCGGCCAGGGCCAGCTGGTGTACGAGGCGAACGGCTACGGCCCCGGCGCGCTGACGCGCTTCGAGCACGCGCTCGGCTACGACATAGTGCAGGGCGACGCCACCGCCGCCTACGGCGGCGCGCTGAGCGACGCGCGGCGCTCGCTCGTCTACCTGCGGCCCGACCGGATTCTGGTCTACGACCGGCTCGCCTCGGCCACGCCGCGCACCTGGGAATGGAACCTCCACGCCGCGCAGGCGATGAGCGTCGTCGGCGCGAACGCCGTGCGCATCGACCACGGCGGCCAGAGCCTGTGCGTCGACATGCTCGCCGGCCCCGAGGCGGGCTTCACGCAGACCGACCAGTGGAGCGCCGAGCCGCTCGCCGGCGCGCGCCAGTGGCACGGCACCTTCGCCAGCACGCAGGCGCTGCCGGCAACGGAGTTCATCGCGCTGCTGCGCGTGGGCTGCGCGCCGGTGGCGGCGCTCGCCGCGAAGCAAGACGGCGTGTGGAC
>DASTTC010000184.1:0-9854 GCA_035760345.1 Burkholderiales bacterium
CAGCGACAGGATGAACAGGTCCGCGCGCACCACGCGAAACGGCGAGTGGCCCTCCGCGGCGACGTCCACGCGGATGAAGAACCAGAACCAGTAGCCGCCGACGCAGGTCATCAGGCCGCCGAGCCACCAGAGCTGCGCCCAAAGCGCGCTCGCCGCGGGGTTGAATACCATCACGACGGTGGCCAGCACGTAGAGCACGAAACCGTACATGCCGAGCAGGTGCGCGATGCGCCGGTGCGGACTGCAGAACTCGCCGGAGGCGAGCACGTCCACGAGCGCGGTCTGCACGGCGATCGACACGAGCTCGCCGCCGCCGACTTCCTTCGCGCCCTTCGCTTTCGCGTTGCGCATGTTCTGGAAGAAGTACTTCGCGCTGCCCTTGTGCACGACCTCGAACAGCGTCCCCGCCACCACCAGGACGATCATGACGAGGACGTAGGCCTGCATGACGGCAGGCGAAAGGGATGCCGACAGCGTGGCAAACGGGTTGATGCTGAACATTTCGGGTCTCCTCGCCGGTCCGCCGAAGATTTTACGGGGCGCCCGAGGGCGGACGCCATAGAGTTCGCTATGCGCTTATAGAGGCGTTCAATGCGCGCGGATATTAGCGCAGGCCGGAAGGCTCTAGAACTTGGGGGCCTTCGCAACGACGACCCCGATGGCCTCGACAATGTCGGGCCTTCGCTCGCTCACGGCCACGAAGTTGGGTCCGATGAAATTCTCGTGCCGCGTGTCATACGGCCTGAACTCAACCTCGCGCGGATAGAGCTTGCCGACGCGGAAGCCGCGCTCTAGCAGGAAGTCGTAGAAGTCGCAAAGCAGCGCCCGGCTCCTGACGTTTACCCGGCCGTACTCGAACTGGATCACGTCGACCCGATTCTGACCGAGCATGCGTTCGAATCCCCGCAGCACGTCGAGCTCTGCGCCCTCGACGTCAAGCTTGAGAAGATCGATTCGCTCGATCCCGTGCTCGCCGCAGAACTCGTCCCCGCATTCCAGGGGGACGTCGATGAGTCGGGCCGGCTCGTTCACTTCGAACGCGTACCGGCTCGATTGGCCGAGGTGGCCCGGGTAGTAACGGAACTGCACGTGCTCAGCGCGATTCGACAATCCCTTCTGCAATGGCACGATCTGCCGCGCATCCGCGAGATTTTTCTGCAACTGCGCGAAGATCGCCGGCACCGGCTCGAAGGCGAAAATCCTTGCCTGGGGAAAACTGCCCAAGGCCATGCGGCTCCATTCGCCGACGTTCGCGCCGACGTCGAATACCACCTGCGGATTGAATCGGTACAATCGTCGCAGCAGACGAAGCTCACCATTGGTCCGCATGTCGTAGTTGCGGTTCTCGTAATACTCGATCGCCGACCGTCCAAGGTAGGCCAGCGCCTTGAAGATGGGCGCGCGACACAGGGGCTTGTACAGCGCCTTCAGCTTGGTCATCTCGGTCTCCTCGGCCTGACCGGCCCTCAGGACGGACGCGATCCCCAACGGGCCGCTATAGCAGCATAAAGCAGTTCGATTGAGAGCTTGCACCGCGAGCGCGCCGCCCCGCTGCTTATGGTCGAATCAAATCAGGCGGGTGGTCAGTCATCGCGCGGTACAGCACAATGTCGCGGTCTTAGTAGGGAACGCCCCCTCTGTCCGCTGAATTCAAGACCACCACCTGCTACATGTGCGCGTGCCGCTGCGGCATCCGCGTGCACCTTCGCGACGGCAAGCTACGCCGGCCTGCTCGCCGAGCGCTGGTACTTCTTCGCCGAAGCGAAGCATCCGCAGAACCTTTACTACCAGGCGATCGCCTAGCGGGCGCCGAGGTGCTTGCGCAGGAATTCCGCGCTGCGCCGCAGCGAGTCCTGCGCCGCGAGATCGTCGGCGAAGGTGCGCACCTCGCGCGGACGGAAGTCGAACGCGCGGCCGACGCCGGGATAGACGATGACTCGCGCGTCGCGGCCCTGCTGGTGCAGCGACTCGATGCCGGTGAGGATGCCGCGCGCGCGCTGGTACTGCTCGTGCTCGCCGATGAAGACGAGCACCGGCACGGTGAGCGCGTCCACCTCGGGCGCGTAGCGGTAGACCTGCTCCGGCTCGGGCGCCTCCGGGTGCTGCCAATGTGGGTAATAGGAGACGTAGCAAGCGGTCTTCGCTTGGCGCTTGTGCGTCACCAGCGCCTTCAGCGCGTAGTAGCCGCCGCGCGTGTGCGACACGACGCAGGCCTTCGACTGGCCGCGCGCCTCCGGCAGCGCGAGGGCGAAATCAATCGCCCGCGCCGCATCATCCTCCAGCGCCGCGTCGTGCCGGATCGGGTAGGGGGCGATGAAGCGCCCGGCATAGAGGTCCGGCACCACCACGGTGAAGCCGCGCGCGGCGAGGCGCAGCGGCGCAAGTCGTGTCACCGGATCGATGCCGCGCCGACCGTGCAGGAAGACCACCGCCGGGAATGCGCCCGCTCCCTTCGGCGCATGGATTTCCACCGGTACCTCGGTGTCGCCGCTGCGATAGGCCGCTGCGCGGGTGGCCACCTCGTGGTTGGCCGCCGCCGGCATCCGGCCGCGCTCCCACCACGCGTCGTCCCACCATGCCTTGTCCTTGTCCTGCGGGTATTGGGTGCTGGTCCAGGGAGCTTGCGCGGCGGCGGAAACAGGGACAATCGCGAGCAGCGCGACAGCGATGTACTTAATGGAGGCAGCCATGGCGGATCCGCATCCCATCGTATCGTACTCAAAGCGCGCCCGGTTCGAGGACGTGCGCGACGACCTGAAGCTCGCGATCGAAGGCAAGGGGCTGGTGATCGACTACCACTCCCATGTCAACCGCATGCTCGAGCGCACCGGCAAGGATGTCGGCTCGGCGAAGAAGCTGTATGCGGACGCGCAGGCATTCGTGTTCTGCAGCGCGGCGCTTTCCCGGCAGACCATGCAAGCCGATCTGGCGAACGCAGCCCTGTGTCCCTACAGCATCATGGTGTATGCCACGGCCCAGGATCCGCAGACCGTGCACGTGACCTTTCGGCGCCCGTGGCGCCCGGACGGGAGCGTCGCCTCGCAGGTGGCGCTGAAGGCCGTCGAGCGGCTGCTCGACGGCCTCGCGCGCGAGGCGCTCGGGCTCAGTTGAGCGTCAGTACCTCCAGCCGTAGGCCAAGCCGATCGAATCCTGCGACATGCGCAGGTTGGCCTCGCCGCCGCCAAACGGCACGGCCGGGATGGAGCCCGAGCCGTTCACCTTCTTCTCGAAGGCGTGCATGTACATGAACGTCAGCTCGCTCGTCTTCGACATCTCCAGCGTGAGACCGAGCGTCAGATGGTCTTCGACCACGCCGGGCGCGAGGATGTTGAAGAACGTCTGGCTTGCGGGGATCGGCTGGTCCAGCGTGACATAGCCGCCGCGCAACGTCGTGCCCGGCCTCATTAGGTAGGCGAACCCGATCTTGTAGACCGTGACGTCCTGCCAGCCGAATCCCGGGCCGTTGGTACTGCCGAGCTGGCAGGCGCCCATGAACAGGCAGTCCACCCGGTTGCCGACGGCCGGGATATCGCTGTAGTTGATCTGCTGCACATCGGCCGCTATGGTCAGCGTGGGCGTCGCCTTCAGCGCGATGCCGACGCCGTAGTTCTCCGGAATGTCGAAGTCGCCCTGATTGGCGAACAACCCGCTGTACTTGTCGAACTCGCTCATCTTCGTCTTGCTCTGGTAGGTGGCCCCTAGCGTCACCGTGGGCGATATCTGTCCGGTCCAGCCCACGCGCACGCCGAAACCGGTCGAGTCGTCATAGCCGCGATTGCTCACGTTGCCGGGGCTGGCGGAAGATCCCATGAAGCCCTGGATGCCTTCGGCCTTGAAGCGCTGGTAGGCGAGATTGAGCGACACGCCCAAGGCATGGTTGCCGGCCTTCCACGCCACCGTGGGCGCGACGAACAGCTGCATCAGGTCCACGCCCGCGGGGCCGCTTCCGCCGTACGCCGTGAACGGGTTGGTCGAATAGTCGGTGTTCATACCGCCGTTGCCGTACACGGCAACGCCGAACGTGAGGTTCGGGTTGATGACGCGGGCGTAGCCGAACTCCGGGATGAGGAAGCTCTTCGTATCGTTGCCGTCGTAGGTCCCGTTTGCTCCCGGCGCCCCGCTGCCCGTGATCGATGCGCCGCGGTCCGGCATGAACAGATCCGCGCCCAGGTCGATGCGGTTTCCGACCCATGCGATGCCGGCGGGATTGGTCGCCGGGGCGAGCGCATCCTGCGGCAACGCGATGCCGACGCCGCCCATCGCTTTGGCCTTGACGCCGTAGCCGTGCGCGAAATAGCCGGTCGTGGCGAGTGCCGCGCCCGGCGCCAGCGCCGCAGCGGTGGCGGCGGCGAGTAGTAGCTTCCTCATTGCATCCCCCCTTAAATGAACAGGCTTACGTCCGCGTCGCGTGCCATCGGCAGGAAAGTCGCCGCGCCGCAGTACTCTTTCACTTCGACGATGAAGTCCTCGCGCTTGTAGCCGAACAGGTCGACGGTCATCTGGCAGCCGATCAGGTTCACCCCGCCTTCGATGCACGCCTGGCGCAGTTCCTCGACGCCTGCCACGCCCTTGTTGTGGATGGTCTGCTTCATGAGCGTGGTGGCCATGTTCTCGAAGCCCGGCACGATGGCTTGCACCGCGTTCGGGATGTTCCAGTTGATGCTCTTGAACCATTCCGGGCCAAAGGGCATCTTCATCGGCATGCCCGGATTGCCGAGCGGGCTCACCTTCAGGTCGCTGATGTCCTTTCTCAGCAGGCCCAGGCCGTAGAAAGTGAAGAACATGGAGACGTTCCAGCCCAGCGCCGCAGCGGTCGAGGCGAGGATGAAGGGCGGATAGGCCCAATCGAGCGTGCCCTTGGTGGCGATGATGGTGAGCGAGGGCGTCTGCTGCTCGCGCAGCTCGGCGAGCTTCTTCGGCAACAGCGCGTCGAGGCGCTCGTTGATCAGGCGATCGAGATCGGATGCGTCGGACATGGGGGGCTCCTGGTGAAGGACGCTAATACTGTGCGGGAGTATGCGCCAAGTGTTTCCTCTGATGGAGACACGCCGAAAACCTTATGTCGCAATGCACCATAGGGAGAACCGGCCGATACATACCCTAGGGTGTATAGTGACCGCATGACCGACCCGGCGATGCACGACCCCGATGCGAAGAAATCCATGGACGCGCGGCTGGCGCGCATCGAAGGCCAGGTGCGCGCAGTGCGGCGCATGATCGGCGCCGACGAGCCCTGCGAGGACATCGCGCAGCAGCTCGCCGCGGCAAGGAAGGCGCTCGACCGCGCGTTCTACGAGATGGTGTCCTGCATGATCCGGGAAGAGATGCCCGACGGCACCCGCGCGCGCAGCGAGCGCGCGGGCAAGGTGGCCGAGCTGCTGGCGCGCTTCGGCTGATGACTTGGCAAGCTCAATTCATTAGTATGCCCGCATGAAATTCGACAAAGAACTCGACGCCCGCGGGCTGAACTGCCCGCTCCCCATCCTGCGCGCCAAGAAGGCGCTCACCGACATGCAGTCGGGGCAGGTGCTCAAGATCGTGGCCACCGACCCCGGCTCGGTGAAGGACTTCCAGGCCTTCTGCAAGCAGACCGGCAACGAGCTGCTCTCGCATGCCGAGGCCGACAAGGAGTTCACCTTCTTCATGAAGCGCAAGTAGCGCCGTGGGCTGGGCCGCAAAGCTCGCGGCGCTCGAGGCGCTCGAGGATGCGCCGCTCGACGCGCATCTGCTGGCCGAGTTTGAGCGCGCCGCGCCGCGCGCCGTCGGCCGTCCGATCCGCTTTTCCACGCCCACCTTCAAGGCCTACTCGAGTTGCGAGCTCGAGGGCTGCGGCCAGAACAGCTTTCCCGCTTTCTCGGTGACCGCGGCGGGGTGCGCCCTGATGTGCGACCACTGCCAGGCGAAGATCCTCGAGCCGATGATCCCGGCGACGAGTCCTGAGATGCTGGAGCGCAAGGTGCGCGCGATGGTGGCCACCCAGGACCTGCAGGGATTCCTGCTCTCGGGCGGCTCGAACCGGCAGAACGAAATCCGCTACGAGCGCTACTACCCGGTGATCGAGCGCCTGAAGCGCGACCACCCGCACCTCAAGGTGGCGATCCACTCCGCGCTGCTCGACGCGCCGCGCGCGCGCGCCATGGCCGGCGCGGGCGTCGACACGGCGATGATGGACGTGATCGGCGCGCAGGAGACCATCACGCAGGTCTATCACCTCGAGCGCACGGTCGACGATTTCGAGGCGACGCTTGCGGCACTGTGCGCGACCTCGATGGAAGTGGTGCCGCACATCGTCGTCGGCCTGCACTACGGTCGCATCCTCGGCGAGCCGGCCGCGCTCGACATCGTTGCCCGCCACCGTGTGCACTCGCTCGTGATGGTGGTGATCATGCCCTTCTACGCCAGGCCCGGCACCTTCGCGACGCCCGGCACCGCCGACATCGGCCGCCTGTTCCTGGACGCGCGCGCGCGCATCCCGGACCGGCAGGTGCTTCTCGGGTGCGCGCGCCCGCCGGGCATGCACCGGCGCGTGACCGACGCCTATGCCGTGATGGCGGGCCTCGACGGCATCGCCTTTCCCGCCGACGGCGCGGTGGCGGTGGCCGAGGCGATCGGCCGGCCGGCGGAGCAGCAGCATGCCTGCTGCTCGATGAAAGCCGGGCGCACCGTCAAGCTGCATCCTCGCGCGGGGGTCGCCGCATGATCGACGTCCTGGTGCTCGGCCTCGGACCCGCCGGCGCCAGCGCGGCGGCCGCAGCGTCCGCGCGAGGCTGCAACGTTGTCGCGCTCGAGCGCAAGCGAGTGCCGGGGATGCCGGTGCAATGCGCGGAGTTCGTGCCGGCGCTGCTTCCGGTGGATGCCGCGGTGCTGCGCCAGCGCATCGACGCCATGGCGACGTTCGTCGAGGGAGACGCGCCTGACGTGCAGCCGGACTTTCCGGGACAGATGCTGGATCGCGCCGCGTTCGACGCGTCGCTCGTCGCGCGCGCCGTCGCCGCGGGCGCCCACTGCCGCTTCGGCGCGAACGTGCTGCGCATCGCGAAGGACGGTGCGGTGACCCTGGCCGACGGCACACAACTGCGTGCCCGCGTCATCGTGGGGGCGGACGGCCCGCGCTCGCGCGCGGGCGCGGCGATCGGCAGAGTCAACACGGAACTGGTGGAGACGCGGCAGATCAGCGTGCCGCTCAAGCGCACGCACGCCGCGACCGACATATTCCTCTCGGCGGACATCCCCGGCGGCTACGGCTGGCTGTTCCCGAAGGGCGGGGTCGCGAACCTCGGCGCCGGCGTGAGCCCGGCGCACCGCGCGCGCCTGAAGCCCATCGTCGCGAAGTTGCACGTGAACCTGCGCGAACGCGTGGGCGAGGAGATCCTTTCCCACACTGGCGGCGCGATCCCGGTGGGCGGCATGGTGAAGACCTGGGCGAGACTTTCCGGCACGCTCGTATTGCTGGCCGGAGATGCAGCGGGCCTCGCCAACCCGGTGACCGGCGCCGGCATCGCCGCGGCGGTGCAGTCCGGGAGGCTCGCGGGCGAGGCGGCCGCCGGCGGATCGCCCGAGGCCTACGAGGAAGAATTGGACGACCTGTTCAGGGCGGCGCTCGACCGGGCGTTGCGCCGCCGGCGCGAGCTGCTGGAGAAAGTCCCGACCAAGGCGATGCTCCGCCGCGGCTGGATCGCCTACGCGGAGTACTGGGAATGAGCTGCTTCGAGCACAAGGAAGCGATGGCACCGCGCGCACCGGGCGTCACGCCCATCGAGTTCAAGAACGGCGCGCGCGTGAAGGCGGCCAACGTGCCGCCGCAGGGCGTGTACCGGCCCAACGACAACATCCTCACGCCCAACATGCGCTCGCCGGAGTACGTGCAGATGTCCACCGCGGCGGCGCTCACGCTGGGCATCATGGGCGGGCGCATGCACCGCACCTCCTGCACGAGGTGCCTGAACCTGCTGCTCACCTATCCCGAGGGCTGCCGCGCCAACTGCGCCTACTGCGGCCTCGCGCGCCACCGCGAGGCGGAGCGCGACTACGCCGACCGCAACTTCATTCGCGTGGACTGGCCGGCGGTGCCGCTTGCGCAGTCCATCGACATCGTGGCCAGGGACGGCGCGGCGAGCGCCTTTCACCGCATGTGCATCTCGATGATCACGCACCCGAGGTCGGACGAGGACACGCGCACGGTGCTCAAGGCCTGGACCGACCGCATCGACCCAGGCGCCATTCCCGTGTCGATCCTGTCCAATCCCACCACCATGACGCGCGCGGACGTTGTGGCGTTGAAGGACCTCGGCGCCGACATCTTCACCGTCGCGCTGGACGCGGCGACGCCCGAGATCTTCGATCGCACGCGCGGCAAGGGCGTGCAGTCGCCGCATTCCTGGGCGCACTACTGGGAGATCCTGATGTGCGCGCGCGAGATCTTCGGCGCGCAGAAGTTCGGCGCGCACATCATCGTCGGCATGGGTGAGACCGAGCACGACGTGCTCTCGCTGGTGCAGCGCCTGGTCGACCTCGGCGGCCACAGCCACCTGTTCTGCTTCTTTCCCGAGAAAGGTTCGCTGATGGACCACCTGCCCGCGACGCCGCGCGACCAGTGGCGGCGCGTGCAGCTCGCGCGCTACCTCATCGACTACCAGGGCGGCCGGGTGGAGAACATGAAGTTCGACGTTGCCGGACGCGTCGTTGACTTCGGCATCGCACAGTCCGAGCTGGACGCCATCGTCGGCGAGGGCGTGGCGTTCCGCACCTCCGGCTGCCCGGGCAAGTTCCGCGACGACGTCTCGGCCTGCGACCGGCCCTACGGCGACTCGCCGCCCTCCAACATCGCGAGCTTCCCGTTCCAGCCGAACGGCCACGACCTGAGGAAGATCCGGCGCCAGCTCGGCTCGTGACGGTCCAAGTCCTCCAGCACACCTCCGCCGAGTTCCTCGGCCTGATGGAGGACCACCTGGAAGGGCGCAGCATCCGCTTCCAGTACTGCCGGCCGTTCACCGGCAAGGTGCCGCTGCCCAAGGCGGACAAGATCGACCAGGGGCTGATCCTGCTCGGCGGCGGGCCGTGGGGCAGCGCCGGCGCGCGCGACGTGCCCACGCTGAAGGAAGAAGTGGCGCTGGCGAGGAGTTGCCTGGAGAGAAGCATTCCCATCCTCGGCATCAGCCTTGGCGCGCAGATCCTTGCCATCGCAGCAGGCGGGAAGTCAGTGCCCGCTCCGCTCGAGTTCTCGGTGGGCAGGGCGAGGCGCGCGGCACCCGGCGCGCTGGGCGGCTACCTGCCCGAGGAGTATCCGATCGCGACCTACATGCGCGACTGGCCGGAGCCGCCGGGCGAGGCGCAGGTGCTTGCCCGCGACGAGAAGGACCGGGCAGTGCTGTGGCAGATGGGCAAGGCGCTGGGCTTCGCCGCGCATCCGGGACTGAAGGTGGCGATGGTCGAGGACCTCGTCATGGAGTTCGAGGAGAGCCCGCAGCCGATCGAGCCGGGCCTCGCGCAACTGCGCGCTGTGCAGCGCAGCATCGAGGATGCATTGGTACCGTTGATGACCGGCGTCGTGCAATTGATGGGCTGGTTGCGTTGAATTTTAGTTTTCTCTAATATATTCTGGCGCCATGGTGAAAAAACTCGTGATCGTGATGGCGAACACCGACCCGCGCAACGGCGAGGAGCTCGGCGCGCCGCTGTTCCAGGCCTCGGTGGCCGCGGCGATGGATTACGAAGTGGAGGTGATCTGCACCGCCACCTCCGGGCGCCTGATGAAGAAGGGCGTCGCCGAGAAGCTGCGCGTCAAGGAAGGCTCGCCCAAGTCCGTGTACGACTTCATCAAGGACGCGCACGAGGCGGGAGTCAAGTTCTACTGC
>DASTTC010000185.1:0-12232 GCA_035760345.1 Burkholderiales bacterium
CCGTCGACAATGGCCTCCTCGAGCGCGCCGCGCGCCAGTGCCGACTCCATGCCGCGGCAGATTCCCTCCCACTCGCCGTGCGCCACCTTGGCGTTGATGCCTCGATCGGCAACGATCTCGATATCGTGGTCGGCGACCAGGAGATAGATCAGCACGCCGTTGTTCTCCTCGGTGTCCCACACGCGCAGTTGCGAGAACACCTCGATGGCGCGCTCGCGCGCCGACTGTCCAACGAACAGCGCCGGACTGTCCAGCGCACCCTCGGCGGCGAAGCGGATCTCGCCGCGGTGCGTGGCTTCGCTCTTTGCGATCGCCTGCTCGATCGAAGCCAATGCGCCCGCGGCAAGCGCGCGAGGCAAGGAGAAGATATGCCGCGCGATGCGCTTGAGGTCCATCGCTACCAGCGCCCCGAAGCGCCGCCGCCGCCGAAGCCGCCGCCGCCGCCGCGGAAACCGCCGCCCCGCCCCAATCCGCCGCCGCCGAAGCCTCCGGGAAATCCGCCGTAGTACCTGCGGCCGGCGCCGCCACCGAGGAGCGTGACGATGAACGCGAGGATGCCCGCCAGCACCGCGATCGATGCCGCGCCGACCAGCAGCCAAGCCACGGCGCCCACTGCGCCGCCCGTGGCCACGGAACCAACGGTCTTGCCGAGCATGCGGCGCAGCAGGCCGCCGGCCACCACGGCCAGAACGAGCAGGATCGGCAGCGACTGCCCGAACCCGCCGCCCGCTTGCGGCGCCGGACTCGCCGGCTCGGGCAAGGGCTCGCCGTCGATGACGCGGAGCATGCGATCGACGCCGGCATTGATGCCGCCGTAGAAGTCGCCCTCGCGAAAGCGCGGCACGATCGCCTCGCGGATGATGCGGCTCGCGGTGGCGTCGTTCAGCGCGCCCTCCAGGCCGTAGCCCACCTCGATGCGCAGCGCGCGGTCGTTCTTCGCCACCACCAGGATGGCCCCGTCATCGACGTTCTTGCGGCCGATCTTCCATCGCTCGGCCACGCGCAGCGCGTACTGCTCGATCGCCTCGGGCGCGCTCGTCGGCACCATCAGCACCGCGATCTGGCTGCCTTTGCGCGCTTCGAACGACTGCAGCCTCTGCTCGAGCGAAGCCGTCTGCTCCTTCGTCAGCGTGCCGGTCAGGTCAGTGACCCGCGCCGTGAGTTGCGGGACGGCGACCTGCGCCCACGCCGGGAGCGCGAGCAGCAGGATGAGCAGCGCGCGGATCACTTGCCCTTCTGGCCGAAGTCGACTTTGGGCGCCTTCGATATCTCGCGCTCGTTCTCGACGCTGAAGTTGGGCTTGGTCTTGAAGCCGAAGGCCATCGCGGTCAGGTTGGACGGGAACTGCCGCACCGTCACGTTGTAGCCTTCCACCGCCTTGATGTAGCGGTTGCGCGCCACCGTGATCCGGTTCTCGGTGCCCTCGAGCTGCGCCTGCAGATCGCGGAAATTGGCATCGGACTTGAGTTGCGGATAGTTCTCCGCCACCACCAGCAGCCGCGACAGCGCGCCGGTCAATTCGCCCTGTGCCTGCTGAAAACGCGCGAAGGCCTCCGGGTTGTTGACCAGCTCCGGCGTCGCCTGGATCGAGCCCACGCGCGCGCGCGCCTCGGTGACGCGGATGAATACGTCCTGCTCCTGCTTGGCGAACGCCTTCACCGTTTCCACCAGGTTGGGCACGAGGTCCGCGCGGCGCTGGTACTGGTTGAGCACCTCGGACCACGCCGCCTTCACCTGTTCGTCGGTGCTTTGCAGCGTGTTGTAGCCGCAGCCGGACAGCACAAGCAGCACCGCGGCGGCCAAAGTCAGACCGATTCTCGACAATGTCATGGTTTCACTCCAGTGACGACGTATTTCCTGAGCATAGCTCAGAAGAACAGTTGCACGGCGGTCTCCAGCGACCAGCGCGCGCGCAGCCGGGCGAAGTACGCGTCGTCCACGCGCCGCGCGGGGTCGGTCGATGCCTCCGCAAAGGAGATAGCGGCCTACCTGCTGGTCTTTCTCCTCGTCTGGCAGACAAAAGGCAAATTCAAGACGCCTGGCTTTGCCTTCCTGACCTATCTGGCAGGATACGGAGCGGCCCGATTCGCGGTCGAATTCTTCCGCGGCAATCCGGCAATCCTTGCCTGGGGCATTCCGGCGGCGCAGGTATTCGCTGTGGTGCTGGTCCTGGCCGCCATTGCGGGGTTCTGCATTCTTGGGGAAGCAAGAGCGCGCCGGCGTCAATTTTGAGCATAATCGCGAAGTGCAAACCGGCGGAAGAATCGCGCCAGGCGAACCAATGACTCGAGCAACGAGAATCCGAGCCGGCAGCGCGGCCCAATACCTCGCTGCGGCGCTCGCGACGCTGATTCTGGCGGTCATGCTCATCCCGGCGGTCTCCGCTGCGCCCCTGGAGCGCCTGCAGATCGAGATCTGGCCGGAATACGACCGCCCCGCGGCGCTGGTGATCTTGAAGGGCGAGCTCGCCGGCGACGTCGGCTTGCCCGCCGCGGTATCCCTTCGCATCCCCGCATCCTCCGGCGGCCCGGCAGCGGTGGCCTACGCGACCGAGACGAAGGGGCAGCTTTTCAATTTGCCGTACGACCGGTCGGACGCGGCCGACTTCATCACGCTGCGTTTCACCGTCCCGCTGCGCTTGTTTCACGTCGAGTTCTACGATCGATTCGCCACGGGCACGAGCGAGCGCAGCTACAGGTACGTCTGGCCGGGTGATGTGCCGGTAAGGTCGCTGAATGTCGTCGTCCAGGAGCCCGCGGGCGCGAGCGATATTTCGGTACAACCGGAGCTGAACGACAGGTCCACCGGATCCAACGGAATGCGCTATCGCTCGGCGCAACTCGGTGCCGTGAAGCAGGGGCCGCCACTGTCCATAGAGATCCGGTACACCAAGACGGACCCGCGAACCTCGGCGGACATACTCGCGCTGAACGCGCCCGCGCCGGACTCCCAGGCAACCGCGGCGACCGGACAGCGAAATTCGCCCCGACTGTTTCTGGCCCTGGGCGCCGCCGCGCTGCTGGTGGCGGGTTCGGGGCTTGTCTATTTCTTCCGGTGGCGCCGGCGAGCGCGCCCGCGCGTCGATTCCACGGGTGGCGGGGGCTTTTGCGCCAAGTGCGGCAAGGCAGTGGCGAGCGGCGATCGATTCTGCTCGAAGTGCGGGGCCGCGCTGGCATAGGCGGGCCTCGCGCTGCATCGCCTGCTGTTGCCGCAATCCGGTTACGCGGCGCAGCAGCCGCGCTTGCTCCGCGCCGCCGCCGGAGCCTGCGCACCCGCCGGCGCGGCGGGATAGCCCGCCTCGGCGATCGCCTTGCCCAGGTCTTCGGCCGAACTCCGGCCATCGACGCGGACTCTGCCGGTTTCGAGATCGACCTCGACGTTCGCCGCCGGGTCGAGCGTCTTGACGGCACGCGTCACCGCGCTCACGCAGTGTCCGCAGGTCATGCCTTCTACGCGTAGTTCGATCATGGCAATGCTCCTGAGTGGTTGAGGAACGAACGGAGGGACTCTGCGCCTTCCCATGATGGCAAGGTCAAGCCCCGTCCTACGAGGGAGCGGCGGGCTTGACCTTCCTGTCGTGGGAACCTTCAGGCTGGCAGCCGACTCTCAGGAAAGGGGCGGTGACGGCGGATGCCGCCCCGGAACCGGCAAGGTGGTCGCGATGGTGGGCGACGGCATCAACGATGCGCCGGCACTCGCTGCCGCCGACGTCGGCATCGCCATGGCGACCGGCACCGACGTCGCGATGCACACCGCGGGCATCACGCTGATGCGCGGCGACCCGCGGCTGGTGGCCGACGCGATCAGCATCTCGCGCCGCACGTACCGCAAGATCCTGCAGAACCTGTTCTGGGCGTTCTTCTACAATGTGGTCGGCATTCCGCTCGCCGCCTTGGGCTTTCTCAACCCGATCATCGCGGGGGCGGCGATGGCCTTCAGCAGCGTAAGCGTGGTCACGAATGCGCTGACACTGCGGCGCTGGCACGGATCCGGAGGCAAACGATGAACATGATGCAGATGAATATCGGCGCGGCGGCCAGGCATTCCGGCGTGTCTGCAAAAATGATCCGCCACTACGAAGAGATCGGGCTCATCCCGAAGGCGGCGCGCACCTATTCAGGCTATCGGACCTACGCCGCCGGCGACGTGCACACCCTGCGCTTCGTCCGGCAGGCGCGCAACCTGGGGTTTTCGATCAAGCAGATCGGGCAGCTCCTGGGCTTGTGGCGCAACCAGCGCCGGCCGAGCAGCAAAGTGAAGGCCCTGGCGCAGGAGCACATGGCGGAGCTCGACGCGCGCATCGCGGAGATGCAGGCCATGAAGCGTACGCTGCAGGCGCTCGCCGAGCACTGTCATGGGGACGAGCGGCCCGAGTGCCCGATTCTGGACGGGCTCAGTGCCGCGCGTACATCCATCATTCCGACTGCAGCCGGCGCACCAGCGGCAGGAGCTGCTGTTCGACGATCCTCGGCGTGATCGCGCCGATGATTTTGTGGCGGATGACGCCGCGCTTGTCGACGATGAAGGTCTCCGGCACGCCGTAGACGCCCCAGTCGATCCCGACCCGGCCGTCGACATCGGCGCCGGTGCGCACGTACGGGTCGCCCAGCTGCGCCAGCCAGCGCGCCGCGTCGTCGGGGTGGTCCTTGTAATTGAAGCCGTGCACTGGAACGACGCGCTCGGCGCTCAGCTGCATCCACAGCGGATGCTCGTCGCGGCAGGCTGTGCACCAGGATGCAAATACGTTGACGATCGACACCTCGCCGCGCAGAGCACCGCTCGAGAGCCCGAGCGTGCGCCCCTTGACCGGCGCGAGCTCGAACCGCGGCACCGGCCGGTCGAGCAGCGGCGACGGAATCTCGCGCGGACTGAGCGTGAGGCCGATGCCGAGGAGGACACCGATCACTACGAAGATCGCCAGCGGCCACAGCCGGAAGCGGGGCAGCGCGCCGTCAGCGGCATTATTCATCGCAGCAGTCCACCAGCTTGTTGACGATATCCTGCAACGACCAGGGCTTGTCGCTCGCGGCCACCTGCTTGAATCCCGCGGCATCGATGAGCTTGAGGCGCAGCGCCCAGAACAGCGAATAAGTCTTGTGCGCACGCCCGAACATCTCCTTCGCCCCGACCGCGTTGCCGTCGGCATGCAGCTTCGTTCCGACCTCGATGAGGCGCATGGTGGCGGCGAGCAGGTGCTTCGTGATGCACCAGGTTTCGCCCTCGTGCCGGTCGATCAGCTTGCCAAGGAGCTCCTTGCGGATGGCCCGCACCTCCTGCAGCAGGTCGAAGTATTCGGGCTTGTCGGTCTTCACGCCGGTGAAGTAGAAATGCTCCTCGAGGCTGATGAGGTTCATGACCGCGATGCTCAGGTCCTCCTCGGTGGAGAGGTCGATGCTTTTCGACGCCTTCAGCGATTCGATCCTGTGCAGCAGCGCTTCGAATGCGGGTTGCGGGATGTCCATGTGCGGTGCCTATAGTGCGAAGATGAGCAGGCCGAGCAGGACCATCGCCAGTCCGCCCCAAAGGCGCATGGCGCCGGTGTTCGTCTTCTTCCATGCCTCGACTCTTGCCAGAAGCCTCTGGTCGCTCGAGAGCAGCAGAATGACGACGAGCGGCAGGACGAAAATCAGGTTGTAGAGCAGCAGGTAGCCCAGGCCGGCCAGATGCGTGGCGCGGTCGTGCAACAGGCCGATCACCATCAGGTAGGGCCCGCCGGTGCAAGGGAACTCGCATACGCCCACCAGGCCGCCCAGTACGAAGGCCGAAGGCAGCGAGGCCTTCCCCATCAGCGCCGCCATCCTGCCGTGCGCGAACTGCGGCATCTTCAGCTTCACCGGGAATGCGGGCACGAAGTGGTTGGCAAGCGTGACCAGGCCGAGGACGATCAGCAGCGCGGCGCCCAGCTTCGCCATGAAGTGCGGCGTGTCGAACAGGTGCAGCACCTGCAGCATGCCCAGGCCGATCAGCATGTAGACCAGGAAAATCCCCAGGATGTAGGCGGCCCCGATCTCGAGCACGCTGGAGCGCAGCTTGCCGAGGCTGAAGAGAAACGCGATGGTGACGAGGAGCACCGAGAACGCGCAAGGGTTGATGCTGTCGACGAGCGCCGCGACCGCGACCAGCGGCAGCAGCCAAGTTCCCTCGTTCGACATCGCCCACAGCGCCGCCGTGCCGGAGGTTCCCGCTCTCAGGAACACCACCGACGCGGCGAGCGCGAGTGCGATGCCGACGAGGGCTGCGATTTTGGCGTTCATGCGGGCTCAGGGCCTCACCATGGCGACCATTCCCAGCTCCAGCGGCGGCGTGCCTTTGGCGTTTACCGTGACGACGCGTTCGATGCGCCCGATGCCGGACGGACCGTGCGCCGCCGGGTCGAAGACCAGCTCGAGCAGCGCGACCTCGCCCGGCGCGAGTGGTGCGCTCACCGTCTTGAGCGGTCCATGACCGGGCATGCCGAACGGTCCCTGCTTGCGGGCGCTCGCCGTGACGAGGGTCACCGTCGTGCACATGCACGAGGTGAAGATCCGGTCGATCGTGAGCGGCGCGACGCCCTCGTTCTTGATCCGGTAGGTCGTCGAAACGTTTCCCGCCGCCATGGAGATGGTGCCGAAATCGTAGTACGGCCGCGCGGAGACCAGCGCCCCGCCGGGTTGCGCGGCGGCGTGCACCTGTGGCACGGGGATTGGCGCCGCCGCCTTCTGTTGGGAGCGGTAAATGCCGAAGCCGATCGCGATGACCGTGATGGCGATGAGCCAATAGAGCATCTTATTGGCGCTGAATACGGTTGGTTTCATTAGGTTTTCCGTCCTGTTCCTGGTTGCGTTCCTCTGTTGTGGTACTGCGCCGTGGTGGTCATACGCGCCCGCCGCGCCAAAGCGCTGACGGTGCGTTTCAATTTCGGGACGCCGCCCGCGCGGCGGCAGTTCAGCGCTGGATGCGCGAGGAACGGGTGTAGTAGGAACGAGCCGGCAGGACCGGACTCGCGAAGCGCGTTGCGGCGGGAAGCGGCGAGAATGAGGCGCCGAGGAGATCGGCGACGCCGCCGAGGAGTGGCTTGCCGCCCGGCCCGGGCGTCGTCAGATCAACCAGATCGGGCGCCGTCCCGTCTTCGACGTTCTCGCAGCACGCAGCCGGGTGCTGCGCGAGAACCGCATGTCCGAATGCGGCCTCGCAAACCGGCCGCAACAGGATCACCGAGAGCGCCGCCGCCGCGAGAAACAGGAACAAGGCGGCAGCCCGCCCGCCGGGCCCGGTGCGCTGCGTCAAAAGCCGCCTATCCATACAGGGGTAGCTTGCCGCCGATCGGCCGCCGCCACTTGATCCAGATCAAACCGAAAAGCGAAGACCGCAGTTGCAGCGCGCTCTCTAAGGCGCAAACAAGACCAAGGACGCGGTGACCATGCCCAGATTCAATGCGGTCACCACGACCCATCCCCACAAGAGAAAACCCGTCCCTTGGTCGTCATGTTGAAGTGCAACGTCGTCGATTTCTGAGGTCCTACCTGCCATGGGGAGGCCTTAGCCGAATCGGATGGGCCAATTGCCCATTGTTGCGAAAGCGCCGGCCGTAAACATCAGCACGACCAGGACGAAGATTATTCCGGGTATCAGGGCCGTCGGCGTGTAGACGACCTCCCGGGTCCGCGTCAACGCGAGCATCGCCAGGCCGCCGCCCAAGGCCGCCGCCGCCGGCCGCTTCTTGCCGGCGAACTGGGTCATCCCGATGACCACGAAGAACAGCACACCGGCGATCAAGCTGAGCGTTCCGCCGACACCCATGGCCACGTTCATCAGTGCTTGCCAGGATTCGGGCGCCACGCCGCCAAAGGTGATGTCCGCGGTGCGCCGCGGCACGCCGGCATAGCCGGCCATAGTGCCCACCCATGCAAAGACCACCAGCGCAACGCTGAGCAGGTAAGGCTGTATGCGGGCTAGCCTGGGGCCCCAGAGATCCCGCTTCATGCAGATCGTCACGCCGTAATACATTGCCCCCATGTAAATCAGGCTGGCAGCGCCTACGACCATCGGATGGATGTAGGCCGGCACGGCGAACGTGCCATGGAGCAGGGCAGCCGTCTGCTCCTGTAGCAGGACCGCGGTCAGACTGCCGGCAATGCCGAAAGTGGCCATGCCCATGATCAAGGAGGCGAAGGCCGGATTCCTCCAGGGCAGATGCCTGATCCAGCCAAACAGCCCGTACCCGGCCGAGCGCATGCCGGCTTCCATCATGCCCGTGACGATGAACATGTGAAGCAGGGACGGTATCCATACCAGCAGCGACAGCGCCGAGCCGATGATCTTGATGCCCTGCGTGATGGAAGGATCGGCCATCAGGTGATACAGGAAGGTCGGCGGCACCACCGCCGGATACATCAGGAACAGGCCTTTGGCCACCGTCTTGCGGTAGATCGAACCGGCGCCGGTGGTGAGTTCCACCAGCACGTAGGCGACGGCGATCATCGCCATCGCCGGGATGTAGTGGATGATGTGGAACATGACGTGGTAGGTCAGCCTGAAGTTCAGCGCGAACTCCCTGGCGTCCGTGCTGATCCAGCCCATCGACCAGCGGAAGGCGGGGATGTAGAGGAAGAAGGCGGTGAGCACGATCGAGAATATCAGCGGCACCGCGCAGACGGCGGCAAAAGCGCTGATGTGCATCTCGTCCAGCATCCTCTTCCATGCCTGGAGCGAGCGCTTTCTGTCCACCCAGGTGAAGACCGTCGCCAGGAAATCTAAGGTGATCAGGAAGGCGCCGGCAGCCACGAACAGATAACCCAGGTAGATCAGCGGCGTTGCAGGAAAAGATTCGGCGAGGGGAGGGAAGGCGGTATACAGCACGTCGGCGCCGGCAAATACCCCGACCATGTTGACGACCAGCCCGAGCGCCATGAAAGCGAATGCCAGCCAGCCCAACTTGAGGCTCCACAGCCGGCCGCCGTCCCGCAATGCGGTCGCACCGGCAATCAGCAGGGCCGATTGAATGAAAGCGAACCAGTAGACGAAGCCGAGGATCGAGTGCCCGGTCAGCATCCGGTAATACAATTCCCCGTTGGCAAGGCCCAAGGCCGGGGTCTTGATCACCACCAGAACGGCCGCCAGGGCAAAGGCGCCCACCAGGGATAGCAGCCCAGCGATGGCGTAGGCGGCCATGAGCTTCTGGTCATCGGGATGCGTCTCTCCAATGAGCTGCGCCAGCGACTTGTTTGCCATGTCAGTGTTTGCCATGGTCGCCATGTCCGCCATCCTGCTTGATGAGACTGGGCTTCTCGCTGCCCGGGTGCCCATGAGGCTCTTCGCCTGCACCTTCCTCGACGATGATGGAGAAATGCATGTAGTCATGCCCGATGCCGCAGTACTCGTTGCAAAAGACGCGGTACTTGCCAGGCTGGGTCGGCCTGAGCTTGATGGCGGTCACCACGCCGGGCATGACCACGGCGTTGTAGCTGGACTCGCCCATCTGCACGGAAATGGCATGCACCACGTCGGTGGATAGCATCTGCATTTCGTACTCTTCTCCGGCCGCCAGCCGCACGGCGTTAGGCTTGAACGCGTACTGGATCGCCATGACAGGGATCGCTTTGCCGTGCTCGGCGCGCACGGAGCCATCCGGCAACTTGTTCGCCTCGATGAATCGCGCCGTCTGGTCCGCGAATTCGGCGGCCGAGACCAGTTCCTCTGCGCCGTGGGCATGACCGCCGTCCTGGGGAAGCAACACGCCGTAGACCCCCCACATCGGGATGATGAGCAGCACCGAGGAGGCAGTGACAAAAGCAGCCGCCAGGGTTATCAAGGCCGGTCGTCTGCCGGCATGCGCTCGCGCTTTGACGTCGTTCACGAAACCTCGCTCAAGAGTTCTCCCGCGCATCGGCCAGCGCAAGTGCCAGCCAGGAATCGCTTCATCGCCAGCGCTATAGCAGAAGTCGTCGTTGTGCGTGTCACCCGCACGTCAGGCCTGCGGAGCCACAGTAGTACTCGGCTGTCCCATGACGGACAAGCTTGCAGACGAATGGCGCCCGCCGCTTGACCTAGATCAAAGCGTTACTGGGGCCGCCGGCGGAACGAGCGCAGCTCGGGATCGCGCCGGGTGCCATGCGCGCCCTAAACCGCCGCAAGCACGCGCTCCAGGCGCTCGCGCACCTCGCCCGCGATCTGCGCGATCTCCGGCCGGCCGACGAGCTGCAGCACTGCGTGCGGATCCATGATTTCGACGAGCGTCTTGCCGCCTTCCACGCGCACCACCACGTTGCAGGGCAGGAGCGCACCGATCTGTGGCTCGAGCTGCATCGCCTTGTGAGCGAACTGCGGATTGCAGGCCCCCAGGATGCGGTAGGGTGCGACGTCGATGTCGAGCTTCTTCTTCAGCGTCGCCTTGACGTCGATCTCGGTGAGCACGCCGAAGCCTTCCTTGGCGAGCTCCGCCGTAACACGCTTGACCACCTCATCGAATCCGAGGCCGACGGTCTTGCCGAATACGTACTTCGCGCCGGTAACAGCAGACATGGCTTCTCCTCAAAGTGACATGCGCCGCAGCCGCAGCGCGTTGGTAACCACGGACACCGAACTCGCCGCCATCGCCGCGCCCGCGAAAATGGGCGAGAGCAGCAGCCCGAAGACGGGGTAGAGAACGCCCGCGGCAATCGGTATGCCGAGCGCGTTGTAGCCGAAGGCGAAGATCAGATTCTGACGGATGTTGCGCATGGTCGCGCGCGACAGCGCTGCCGCGCGCGCGATGCCGCGCAGATCGCCCTTCACCAGCGTGATGCCCGCGCTTTCCATGGCGACGTCGGTCCCCGTTCCCATGGCGATTCCGACATCGGCTTGCGCGAGCGCCGGTGCGTCGTTGATGCCGTCGCCCGCCATCGCCACTTTCCGGCCCTCGGCTTGCAGCCGCTTCACGTGCTTCGCCTTGTCCTCGGGCAGCACTTCGCCCACCGCCTCGTCGATGCCGAGCTGGCGCGCCACGACCGCGGCTGTGCGCTTGGAGTCGCCGGTGAGCATGACGATGCGCACGCCGCGCTTTTTCAGCTCGGCAATCGCCTCGGGCGTGCTTTCCTTCACCGGGTCGGCGACCGCGGCGATGCCGTAGGTTCGACCATCGACGGCGAAGAACACGACCGTCTTCGCCTCGCTGCGCCACTGCTCGGCGCGCGCTTCCCAAGCGCCGGTGTCCGCGCCGCGCTGCGCGAGGAACGCGCGGCTGCCGACCAGCACCGTCCGTCCGCCGATATGTGCCTCGACGCCCAGGCCGTTCACGGCGTTGAAGTCTTCGGCGCGCGAGGGCGCAATGCCCTTCGCCTTCGCGCCTGCTACGATTGCCGTCGCAATCGGGTGCTCGGAGAGCTGCTCGACACCCGCCACGAGCGCGAGCGCCTCGGATTCTTCCATGCCTTCGCAGGCAAAGTCGGTGAGCGCGGGCTTGCCGAGGGTGAGCGTGCCGGTTTTGTCCACGACCACCGTGTCGATCTTGCGCATGTGCTCGATGGCCTCGGAGTTGCGGAACAGAATCCCCATGGCGGCGCCCCGCCCCATCGCCACGGTCATCGAGATCGGCGTGGCCAGCCCCACCGCACAGGGGCAGGCGATGATCAGCACGGCCACCGAGTTGAGAAGCGCGTAGCTCAGCGCGGGCTCGGGACCGAAGATCCACCACACGACTGCCGTGATCAGCGCGATGGCCACCACGGTCTGCACGAAGTAGGCGGCAATGATATCGGCGAGGCGCTGGATCGGCGCCTTGGTACGTTGCGCCTCAGACACCATGTGCACGATGCGCGAAAGGAGCGTTTCCGCGCCCACGCGCTCGGCACGCATGACGAGCGATCCGCTGCCGTTCAGCGTCGCCCCGGTGACGCGGTCGCCGGGATTCTTCGCCACCGGCACGGGCTCGCCGGTGATCATCGATTCGTCGACCCGGCTTGCTCCTTCGAGCACCTTGCCGTCCACCGGGATCTTGTCGCCGGGCTTCACGCGCAGCCGGTCGCCCTTGTGTACGACGTCGAGCGACACCTGCTCCTCGCTGCCGTCCTCCTTCAGGCGCCACGCGAGATTGGGAGCGAGCTCGAGCAACTGCCGGATTGCCTGGCTGGTCTGACCCATGGCGCGCAGCTGCAGCACCTCGCCCACCATGACCAGGGTCACGATGACGGCGGCCGCCTCGAAATAGGTGCCTACCGAGCCGTCGTGCTCGCGGAACTCCTGCGGAAAGATGCCCGGAAGCAGGATCGCGACGAGG
>DASTTC010000186.1:0-2456 GCA_035760345.1 Burkholderiales bacterium
GCTGATCGGCGTGGTGATCGGGCTGTACGCGACCGGGCTGCCGTTGTCGATGCCGGTGTGGCTCGGCATCATCATGCTGATCGGCGTGGTGGTGAACAACGCCATCGTGCTGGTGGAGTACATCGAGCTGTTGCGTACGCGCGGCGGCGCGCTGGTCGAGTCCATCCTCGAGGCGGCGCGGCTGCGCCTGCGCCCGATCCTGATGACCACGCTCACCACGGTGGTCGGCATGTCGCCGCTCGCGCTGGGTGTAGGCGAAGGCTCTGAGATGCTGCGCCCGCTCGCCGTGTGCATGGTGTTCGGGCTGCTGTTCTCGATGTTCGTGAGCCTGCTGCTGATCCCCGCGCTCTATCTCCTTGCGCACCAGCGCCGTGCCCGTGCCGCACCGCACCTGCGCGCCGACGCCGCCGCACCGCTGTCATGAGGAACAAGTCGCTCGAGCTCGGGAGCATGCTGGCCGCGGTCGCGCTGGCCGCGGTGCTGGCCGGCGCGTGGCTCGCCGGCATCGACCGGGAATCGAGTTCGCGCGCCCGGCTGTTGCCGGATGAGGTGATGACCCTGCTCGCCGAGCCCAAGCCGCTGACGGACTTTGCGCTCACCGACGACCGCAACCGCAGGTTCGATCTTGCGAGCCTCAAGGGCAAATGGTCGTTTGTTTTTTTCGGCTTCACCCATTGCCCGGATGTGTGTCCGACGACCCTGGCGGAACTGGCCCGCGCGCGCGACCAGATCGTCAACAGCACGGTCGGCGCCGAGAATATCCAGTTCGTCTTTGTCTCGGTCGACCCGAATCGCGATACCGTGGGCAAGCTGGGGCCGTACGTGCGCTACTTCGATGCGTCCTTCGTCGGCGTGACGGGGGATAACGCGCAGATCGCCAACCTGGCCGGCCAGCTGGGCGCGTTCTACGAGGTCGCGCTCACCCCGGGCGTGGAGAACTATTCCGTGTCGCACAGCGCCGCGCTATTCCTGCTGGATCCGCAGGCCCGGCAGCACGCCGTGTTCGCGCCGCCCCTCGATGCGCAGGCGATCAGCGGGCGCTTCAAAGTCGTGCGCCAGCTCGCGAAATACGCCTACCTCGACCGCCCCACCATGTAGTCGACGGCGGCCTTGACCTCGGCGTCGCTCAGCGCCAGGTTCCCGCCCTTGGGCGGCATCACGCCCGTGCTTCCCTGTACCCCATTGATCGCGCCGGCATACAGCGTGCCGAGACCTTTTGCGATGCGCTTGGCCCACTGGCCCTTGTCGCCCACTTTCGGCGCGCCGGCGACTCCGGCGTCGTGGCAGGCGACGCAAGCCGCCTGGTAGACCTGCTGCCCGTCGCGGACCGCGGCCGTCGGCGCGGCCGCCGCGCCCGGCGCCGGCGCCTGCCCCGCCTGCGCGCCGGCGACGGCGATCTCGCCGACGGGTTTGATGCGCTCGGCGACGCTCGAGCCGCCCGCCAGCAGCGTGCCGCGATCCATCCTGACTTTGTCGGGGATGTCGCGGTGATGGGCCACCAGGATGAATATGAACACCAGCAACGCAGCGCTGCTCCCCAGGATCATCGCGGCGTGCATCGCATAGCTCTTCTTAGCCATTGGCGGTTCTTATAGTAAGGAAACAGTTCGAGAACAGACGGGTTCGCCGGGTTCGATCCGGCGGCGCTACAGCAATTGCTTCACGAAAAACACGCCCCGCGTGAAGAAGGTGTAGTCCGCTTCAAGCGCCCCGATGCCCACCAACACCATCAACAGCAGCGTCGGAACCATGATGGCGTACATCAGCGCCAGCCGCTCCCACATCATGTGCATGAAGACGGCGACGATCAGCCCTGCCTTCAGCAGCATGAATACGATGATCAGGAACCACCTCAGGTAGCCCTGAAAGTGGAGGTAGTCGACCATGTAGGACGCGGCGCTGAGCACGAACAGCAATCCCCAGATCTTGAGATAGATGCCGATCGGATGCTGCTGTCCTTCCACGTGTGCCATGGCTTTGCCTTACCAGAGATAGAAGACCGCGAAGATGAATACCCACACCAGATCGACGAAGTGCCAGTACAGACCCATGATCTCGACGATCTCGTACTTGCCCTTCCGGCCGGTCAGGAAGCCCGGCCTTTCGTTATCGAGGTCGCCCCGAATCACCTTGGCGGCGACGATGAACAGGAAGATCACGCCGATCGACACGTGCGTGCCGTGAAAGCCCGTGATCATGAAAAAGGCCGCGCCGAACTGGGCCGCGCCCATCGGGTTGCTCCAGGGACGTACCCCTTCCTCGATCAGCTTGCTCCACTCGAAGGCCTGCATGCCGACGAAGGTGGCGCCCAGGAGCGCCGTGACGAGCAGCAGGATGAAGGTCATCCGCCTGTTCTTCTCATAGCCGAATTTCACCGCCATCGCCATCGTCCCGCTGCTGCTGATCAGGACGAAGGTCATGATGGCGATCAGGAGGAGCGGGACGTTCTGGCCGAA
>DASTTC010000187.1:0-16149 GCA_035760345.1 Burkholderiales bacterium
CGCGTACGCAACAGCTCGATGTACTCCACCAGCACGATGGCGTTGTTCACCACCACGCCGATCAGCATGATGATGCCGAGCCACACCGGCATCGACAACGGCAGCCCGGTCGCGTACAGCCCGATCACCACGCCGATCAGCGCGAAGGGCACGCCCACCATGATCACCGCCGGGTTGCGCAGCGACTCGTACTGCACCGCCATCACGACGAACACCAGGAACAGCGCGAGCGAGGCGAGCGTGGCCACCAGTACGTTGCCCTTCTGCAGGCTGTCGTAGGCGCCACCGAAGTACAACGAATAGCCCGGCGGCAGCTCGAAGCCGCGCAGGTCGTCGCGCAGGCTGCGCACCACCGCGCCGAGCGGCAGATCGCCGGTGAGCGCGGCGCTCACCTCGACCATGCGCCCCTGGCTTTCGCGCCGGATCTCCGTCGGCGTCGCCACCAGCTCGACCTGCGCCACGTCGCCGAGGTAGGCGGCGGGGCGGCCGCCGTGCGCTCCGAACAGCAGGATGGCCTGCATCGCCGCCGGGCTGTCGATGGTGCCCTGCGGCAGGCGCACGCGCACGTCGTAGGCGCGGTCGGCCTCGATGAAGTCGGTCACCACGATGCCGTCGAGCGCCACGCGCAGCGCGCGCCCGACCTGCGTCACGTCCACGCCGAGCTCCGCGGCGCGCGTGCGGTCGACGCGCACCGCGAACTCCTGGCGCTGCTCTTCGGCCGAGTGCTGCGCATTCCTCAGGCCGGGCCGACCGCGCATGCGCTGGACCAGCCGGTCGCCCAGTGCGGCCAGCACCTGGAGGTCGGGGCCCTGCACGCGTACGCTGATGTCCTCGTCGGAGCGCGAGAGGCGCACGCCGCGCACGCCGGCCGGGCGCGCCAGCACCTTGACGCCGGCGAGTTGCTCGTCGGCCACGGCACGCGCGTAGCGGTTCACCCACTGCTCGACGCTCACGGCGCGCCGGGCGACCGGCACCAGCTGGACGCTGAGCGTGCTGCGGCTCAGTTGCTCGCGCTGCGAGCGGCCGAAAATCGATCCACCGGCGACCACCGAGATGCCCTCGACGCTGCCCTGTGCGTGCGCCAGCTTCTCGAGCAGCCGCACGGTGGCGTCCATGCTGTCGAGCGTGCCGCCCGGGTCGGTGTACACCTGCACCTGCACGCGGCCGTCGTCCATGGTCGGCAGGAACGCCTGCTTGCCGGTGAGTTGCAGGAACAGCGCGGCGAACGCCGCGAGCAGCGCGAACGCGCCCGCGACCACCAGCCAGGGCGCGTTCAGGATCGCGGCGACGAGCGGCACGTAGATGCGCTGCGCGCCGCGCACGAAGGCTTGTACCGCGCGCGTCACGCGCGAGGGCGCGGGCGGTCGGCCGCGCGCGGCGAGGGCCGGCACCAGCGTCACCGCGACCACCAGCGAGGCCACGATCGAGGCGGTGATGGTGAAGATCAGCTCGCGAAACAGCAGCCCCACCAGCCCGCTGATGAACAGGAACGGCAGCACCGCGGCGAGGTTGGTGCTGGTGGCGGCGACGATCGGGCTCGCCACCTCGGCGGCGGCGTTCTCGGCCGCGTCGATCCCGGATTCGCCTTCGCGCTGGTGGCGCTCGATGTTCTCCAGCATGACGATGGTGTTGTCCACCAGCATGCCGATGCCGAGCGCCAGGCCGCCGAGCGTCATGAGGTTCAACGACAGCCCGCCCAGCGCCATGATGACGAAGGCGATCATGATCGAGATCGGGATCGCGGTACCGATGATCAGCGTGCCGCGCACGCTGCCCAGGAAGCAGTACACCACCAGCATCGCCAGCACCGCGCCGGTGAGCGCCGCCAGCGACGCGTTGTTGAGGGACTGGCGCACGTACACCGACTGGTCGGAGACCACGTCCACCTGCACGTCCTCGGGCACCAGCCGGCGCTCGCGCAGCTCGGCCAGGCGCGCATTCACCACGTCGGCGACGTCGACGGTATTGGCGGTCGGCTGCTTTTGCACCGACACGCGCACGCCCGGCGTGCCGTTGTAGCGCGCGCGAATGCGCTCGTCCTCGTGCGCGTCGATCACCTGCGCCACCTCGGACAGCGGCACCGACTCGCCGTTGGGCAGCCGGATCGGCAGCGCGCCCAGGGCAGCGACGCTCACCAGCCGTCCGGAGGTGCGGCTGGCGTACTCCTGCCCGGCCATGCGCAGGCGCCCGGCGGGCGCGTCGACGTTGCCGCGCTCGATCGCCAGGATGATGGCTTCGATCGACAGGCCCAGGCCCGCGAGGCGACGCTGGTCCGGCAGCACGTGGACCTCGCGCACCAGGCCGCCGCCGACCTCGGCCGCGGCCACCCCCGGCAGGTTGAGGAAGAACTTGGCGAACACGTCGTCGGCCCAGGTGCGCAGCTCCGTCATGCCGCGCAGCGGCGAGCTCACCACGAACTCCATGACTGGAATCTGCGACGGATCGCGCTTGAAGATGATCGGCGGGTCGATGGTGATCGGCAGGATGCGCTTGGCCCGATCCAGGCGCGTGCTCGCGTCGCGCAGCGCCACGTCGATGTCCTTGCCGTATTCGAAGTAAAGCTCGATCTCGGAGGTGCCCTCCAGCGTGGTCGACTCGACCCCGGTGGAGTCCTCGGTGATCGCCAGCTGTTCCTCGATCTGGCGCGTGACCCGGTCCTCCATGATGTTCGCGGGCACCGACGGATCGATGATGCGCACGCCGATCTGCGGGTAGATGAGCTGCGGCAGCAGGTCGATGGACAGCCGGCTCAGCGAAAACACGCCGAGCACGATCGCGGTGAGCGTCAGCACCAGCGTGCTGACCGGGTGGTGGATGCACCAGACCGCGATGCCGCCGCGCCGCACGATCTATCCCGCGCGCGCCGTGCGCGGCTCGACCGGCTTCACTTGCTGGCCGGCGGCGAGGCCGAGGAAGCCCTTCACCACCACGCGCGCGCCGTTTTCCAGGCCCTCGCGGATCTCGACCCGGTCGGCAAGGCGCAGGCCGCTCGCGACGCCGGCTCGGCGCACGGTGCCGCCTTTGGCTTCGAAGACGTAGACGAACTCGCCGGCGATGTCGCGCTGCAGGGCGGCCAGCGGCACCACCAGCCGCTCAAGGCTGCCGGTGGAGAGCAGCACGCGGCAGAACTGGCCCGGGCGCGCGCCTGGGGGCACTGGATTGAGCACCACCTCGACCCGGCCGGTGCGCGTCGCCGCATCGATCGACGGGTGGATGCGCACGATCCGTCCGGGATGCAGCTTCTCGCCGAGCGCGTCGATGCGCACGTCAGCCCGGTCGCCGACATCGAGGTAGGGCATCACCAGTTCGGAAACGTTGACGTCGGTCACCAGCTGCGAGGGATCGATGACGGTGAGCAGGTGCGTGTGCTGCGGCGTGACGTTGCCCGGCTCGACCAGCCGCTGCGCCACCACGCCGTCGAAAGGCGCCGCAATCGCCATGTGCTGCACGCGGACCTGGAGCAGGCGCACCCGGGCGCGCGCGATCTCGAGCGCGGTGGCGGCGCGCGATACCGCGTCCTCGCTGACGAAGCCCTTTTCCTTCAGCTGGCGGCTGCGCGCGTGATCAAGCTCGGCCTGGCGAAGCGTGGCGCTCGACTGGTCGAGCTCGGCGCGCAGGATGCGATCATCGTAGCGCACCAGCATCTCGCCCGCCTTCACGCGGTCGCCCTCGCGCAGGCGCACCTCGGTGAGCCGGCCTTCCTCCTGGTTCACGATGCGCACCTCGCGCACCGCGCGCAGGCTGCCAGCGCGATCTGCCGTGTACGAAAGTCGACCCGGCTCGGCCACGGCCAGCTCGACCAGGTGCACGCGCGGCGCGGATGCAGCGGGTTTGCTGTTCGACTCGGAACCGCAGCCGGCCAGCGCGGCGAGCAGCGCGCACAGCACAGGTGTCAGAAAACTCCGCTGCATCAAGGCCATGCTAGAATTTTACGCCTTCCGCAGCCCGGTCGTTCCGCATGATCACTCACGTTCTCCCCGCCGGTTTCCAGCAGCGCGCGCGCGCCTTTTACGCGCTGACCAAGCCGCGCGTCGTTTCGCTCATCGTGTTCACGGCGGTGATCGGCATGTTCCTCGCCGCACCCGGGCTGGTCGAGCCGCGCGTGCTGCTCGCCGGCACCTTCGGCATTGCCCTGGTGGCGGGCGCCGCCGCCGCGGTGAATTGCCTGGTGGAGCAGAACGTCGATGCGCTCATGCTGCGCACGCGCTGGCGGCCGCTGCCGAGCGGCGAGCTGACCAGCCTGCAGACGCTCGTGTTTGCCGGCGTGGTCGGCGGCCTCGGGCTGTGGCTGCTCGCGCGCTACGTGAACGCGCTCACCATGTGGCTCACGCTCGCCACGTTCGTCGGCTATGCCGTCGTCTACACGGTGATCCTGAAGCCGCGCACGCCGCAGAACATCGTCATCGGCGGCGCCTCGGGCGCGATGCCGCCGGTGCTCGGCTGGGCCGCGGTGACCGGGGAAGTCACCACCGAGGCGATGGTGCTGTTCCTGATCATTTTCGCCTGGACGCCGCCCCACTTCTGGGCACTCGCCTTGTACCGCACGGAGGATTACGCGCGGGCCGGCCTGCCCATGCTGCCGGTCACGCACGGCGCGCGCTACACCCGCCTGCAGGTGCTGCTGTATACGCTGATCCTGTTCGGAGTGTCGCTGATGCCCTTCGCCATCCGCATGAGCGGATGGCTGTATCTGGCCGCCGCCGTGGTGCTGGGCGGAGTGTTCATCGTTTATGCGCTGCGCATCCATCTGGCTTATTCGGACTCGCTTGCGCGCCGGACGTTCCGCTACTCGATCGTCTATCTCGCCGCCCTGTTCGCGGCGCTGCTCATTGACCACCATCTGCCGTACTAGCGCGGCCGCGCTGGCGGCACTGCTGCTGGCGGCTTGCGACGGCGGTGCGCCGAAGTTCAAGAGCACCGACATCAGCGGCGTGCAGTACGGCAAGACGCTCGAGCTCGACGACCATCATGGCAAGTCGCGGCGCCTGGAGGATTTCCGCGGCAAGGCCGTGGTGCTGTTCTTCGGTTTCACGCACTGCCCGGACGTGTGCCCGACCACGCTGGCCGACATGGCGCAGGCGATGCGCACCCTTGGCGCCGACGCCGATCGCGTGCAGGTGCTGTTCGTGAGCGTCGATCCGGAGCGCGACACCCAGGCCGCGCTGGCGAAGTACGTGCCGGCGTTCGATGCGCGCTTCCTGGGGTTGCGCGGCGACCTGGAGGCGACGCGCCGCGTGGCGAAGGAGTTCAAGGTGTACTTCGAGCAGCGCCCCGGCAAGACGGCGGGCGAATACTCGATCGACCACAGCGCGCAAAGCTACGTCATCGATCCCGAGGGGCGGCTGCGCCTGTTCGTGCGCCACGAGCGCATCGCCGAAGACCTGGCGCCGGACCTGCGGCTGCTGCTGCGCTAGCTCAGGGCGCGGCGGGCGCGGGCAGGGCGCGCGGGGCGCTCGACTGCAGGGACTTCTTCATCTTTTGCATCGCTTTCGCCTCGATCTGCCGGATGCGCTCGGCGGATACGCCGAACTCGTGCGCGAGATCATGCAGCGTGGGCGCGTCTTTTTCCTTCAACCAGCGCGTCTCGACGATGCGCCGGCTGCGGGGATCGAGCGTGGCGAGCGCGCGCGAGATGCCCTCGGTGCGCACACGCTCCTCTTGCTCGTCCTCGAGTTGCTGCGAGGGCTCGGCCGCCGGATCCGCGAGGTAGTTCACGGGCGCGTAGCTGTCCTCGTCGTCGTCGTCTGCCTCGAACGCCATCTCGCGGCCCGCGAGACGCGTCTCCATCTCCACCACTTCCTCGGGTTTGACCTTGAGCGCCGAGGCGATGCTGCGCACTTCGGCCGCCGTGAGCGGGGCGAGGCCCTTCTTCAGCGAGCGCAGGTTGAAAAACAGCTTCCGCTGGGCCTTGGTGGTGGCGACCTTCACCAGCCGCCAGTTGCGCAGGATGTGCTCGTGGATCTCGGCCTTGATCCAGTGGATGGCGAAGGACACCAGGCGCACGCCGCGCGCCGGGTCGAAGCGCTTGACGGCCTTCATCAGGCCGATGTTGCCTTCCTGGATCAGGTCCGCGTGGGGCAGGCCGTAGCCCAGGTAGCCGCGCGCCACCGCGACCACCAGCCGCAGGTGGGACAGCACGAGCTCGCGCGCCGCGCCGAGGTCTTCGTTGCGCTGGTAGCGCCGCGCATACTCGCGCTCCTGTGCGGCGCTCAGCAGCGGAAAACGGTTGACCGACTGGATATAGGTTTCCAGGCTGCCCGCCGCCATGGGCAGGGTCATCGGCATCGGCAGCGTCTGTGTGGATTGCATCGGCAGACCTCCTTGAGGCGATCTTAGCACTCGAACATTAAGAGTGCCAAAGACGCGCTCAAGTTCCCTGTTGAATCTCAGGTGAACTACCTAATAAAATGTACTTTTAACGTAAGTATCTGCTCACTGACATAAATGCGCCAAACCACCCCAGGAACCCCGAGAACAGTGCCACCGCAAGCGCGTCCGGCCCCGGCAGGAACACCAGCCGGAAGTCCGAGCCGTAGGCCTGGGCGAGGTCCCGGACGCCCTGGTTGAGCATGGCGAGGCCACCCCAGAGGATGCCGAGCGCGAGCAGGCCGCCCGCCAGGCCCTGCAGAAACCCCAGGTAGAAGAATGGCCGCTGCACGAAGGCATCGGTCGCCCCGAGCAGTTGCGACACCTCGATCTCCTCGCGCTGCGTGAGGATCTGCATGCGGATGGTGTTGAAGGTCACCGCCACCAGGCCGGTCGCCAGCAGCACGGCGAGCGCGGCCAGCGCGAGCCGCCCGATGTGCGCCAGCGCCCCGAGCCGCTCCGCCCAGGCGGAGTCCACCTGCACCTGCGCCACCCCGGGCAGGGCGCGCAGCGCGGCGGCCAGCTCGGCCAGCGCCGGCGCGGCCCCATCCACCGCACGCAGCACGAAGGTGTCGGGCAGCGGATTGCGCTCGAGCGCCGCCACCACATCGGCGAGGCCCTCGGCCACGCGCAGCTCGGCAAGCGCCTCGTCGCGGGACACGAAGCGCAGCTCCGCGATGCGCGCATCGGCGCGCAATCGCGGCTCGAGTTCGGCGCGCTTCGCCTCGGGCGCGAGGAACACCGAGAGCTGGGGTTCGAGCGTGAAGCGCTGCGCCACCGACTGCAGGTTGGCGAGCAGCGCATAGCCGCCCGCGGGCAGCGACAGCGCCACGCCGATGACCAGCGCATTGAGCAGCGTCGCGGCGCGCTGTGCAGCCAGCTTGCGCACGGCCCGGGTGAAAGCCTCGCGGTGCTGGCGCAGCCAGACCCTCATGCCGGCGCCAGCCGTCCGGCGGCGAGTTGCAGCACGCGGCCCCCGTGGCGCGCGACCAGTCCCTGGTCGTGCGTGGCGACGAGCAACGTCACGCCCACCTGGTTGAACGACAGCAGGATGTCGACGATGCGTGCCGCCGATTCGTCGTCCAGGTTGGCAGTGGGCTCGTCGGCCACCAGGACGGCCGGCCGGTTGACCACCGCGCGCGCGATGGCGAGGCGCTGTTGCTCGCCGCCCGAGAGCTGGATCGGATTGGAGCGCTCCCGCGCGAGCAGCCCGACCTTGTCCAGCGCGGCGCGCACGCGCCGCGCCGCGTCCCGGGGGGAAAGGGTGCCAAAGGACAGCGGCAGCATGACGTTGTCGTAGACCGTACGGTCGTAGAGGAGCTTATGGTCCTGGAACACCAGTCCCAGATTGCGACGCAGGTACGGCACGGCGGCGCGCTTGAGCGCGCCGACATTCTGGCCGTTCACCACCACGCTGCCCGAGGTGGGCCGCTCGATCGCCGGGATGAGCTTGAGCAGCGTCGATTTGCCGGCGCCGGAGTGGCCGGTGACGAAGGCGAGTTCGCCTGCTGCGAGCGAGAACGACACGCCGCGCAGCGCGTCCTGGCCGCCTGGATAGCGCTTGGAAACCGCGGAGAAGCTAATCAACCAGCGCCTCGGCGAAATCGGCGGCCGCAAACGGCCGCAGGTCGTCGATGCCCTCGCCCACGCCGACAAACAGCAGCGGCACCGGGCGCTCGCGCGCTATGGCACACACCACGCCGCCCTTGGCGCTGCCGTCGAGCTTGGTGAGCACCAGCCCCGTGAGCCCGAGCGCCTCGTCGAAGGCCTGCACCTGCGCGAGGGCGTTCTGCCCGGTATTGGCATCGAGCACCAGCAGCACTTCATGGGGCGCACCGGGCAGCGCCTTCGCCAGCACACGCTGCACCTTGCGGATCTCTTGCATCAGATGCAGCTGCGTGGGCAGGCGCCCGGCGGTGTCCACGATCAGCACATCGATGCCGCGCGCGCGCGCGGCGGCCGCCGCGTCGAACACCACCGCCGCCGCGTCGCCCGATGGCTGGGCGATCACCGCGACGCCGTTGCGCTCGCCCCAGACCACGAGCTGCTCGCGCGCGGCCGCGCGGAAGGTATCGCCGGCGGCCAGCATGACGCTGCGCCCCTGCCCCTGCAGCCACTTCGCCAGCTTGCCGATGGAGGTGGTCTTGCCCGAGCCGTTGACGCCGGCGATCATCACGACGAGCGGCCGGGTGCGCGCGAGAACGAGCGGCTTTTCCAGGGGCGCGAGCAGCGTGCTCAATTCGTCCCGCAGGGTGCGCTTGAGCGCCAGCGGGTCTGAGATGCGTTCCTTGCGCGCGCGCACGCGCAAACCCTCGAGCAGGGTGCGCGTGGCCGGGACGCCGCAGTCGGCCAGCAGCAGCGCCTCCTCCAGCGCCTCGAACAGCGCTTCGTCCACGCTGCCGCGGCCGAACAGCGAGCCCACGTCGCTGCCGAGCACGGCGCGCGTGCGCGCAAGTCCGCTTCTCAAGCGCGCCGCCCACGAAGTCGCTGCTAACATCCTGCGGTGAATTCTAGCAAGCGCCCTGCGCGGGGACGCGTGCGCATCGTCGGCGGGGATTTCCGCGGCCGGCGCATCGAGGTACCGGCGCGCACCGACGTGCGTCCCACGCCCGACCGCGTGCGCGAAACGCTGTTCAACTGGCTCGGGCAGCGGCTCGACGGCGCCGTGTGCCTCGACCTGTTTGCCGGAAGCGGTGCGCTCGGCTTCGAGGCCGCATCGCGCGGCGCGGCGCGCGTCCTGATGGTGGAGCAGGACCGGGACGTCCTGGCAGCGCTGCGCAAGAGCCGCGACCAGCTCGGCGCGCGCGCCGTGGAGATCGTCGCGGGCGAGGCGCTCGCCTGGCTGGCACGCGGCGGCGAGCGCTTCGACGTGGTATTCCTCGATCCGCCGTTCAGGCAGAATGCCATGGCGCCGCTGCTCGAGCGCCTGGCGCCGCGACTGCAGCCCGGCGCGCGCGTGTACCTGGAAGCGGCGCAGCCGGCGGACGCGGCGGCGCCGTGGCGCGAGCTGAAACGGGCGCGCGCCGGACAGGTGAGCTACCAACTACTGCAATGGAGCGAACATGATCCGAGCGGTATACCCGGGGACGTTTGATCCGCTGACGCGCGGCCATGAGGACCTGGTGCGGCGCGCGGCGAAGCTGTTCGATCCGCTCATCATCGGCGTCGCCATCAGCCGCGGCAAGAGCACCTTCTTCACACTGCAGGACCGCACCGAGATGGCGCGCGAAGTCCTGGGCGACCTGAAAAACGTGCAGATCGTGAGCTTCACCGGCCTGCTCACCGAGTTCGTGCGCAAGCACGACGCGCAGGTGGTGATCCGGGGCCTGCGCGCGGTGTCGGACTTCGAGTACGAGTTCCAGCTCGCCGGCATGAACCGCAGCCTGAACCCGGACTTCGAGACGATCTTTCTCACGCCCTCGGAGCAGCACATGTTCATCTCGGCGACGCTGGTGCGGGAGATCGCGATCCTGGGCGGCGACGTCTCGAAGTTCGTCCATCCCAGCGTCGGCAAGCGGCTCGCCGCGAAGGTGAAGTCGCTCGGCAAGGCGTGACGCGCTAGCGCTGGCAGGCGGGGCAGTAGTAGGTCGAGCGCTGGCCCTGCACGATACGGCGCACCGCCGCGCCGCAGCGCCGGCACGGCAGGTCCTCGCGGTCGTACACCCGGGTGCGCAGCTGGAAGCAGCCGTAGCCGCCATCGGCGCCGACGAAGTCGCGCAGCGACGAACCGCCGGCGCGGATCGCGGCGCGCAGCGTGTCCTTCACGGCGCGCGCCAGGCGCGCGCAGCGCTCGGGCGAGAGGCGCCGCGCCGGGGTGCGCGGATCGATGCGCGCGCGGTGCAGCGCCTCGCTCGCGTAGATGTTGCCGATGCCGACGATGCGCCGGCTGTCCATGAGGAACTGCTTGATCGCGGCGCGGTGCGCGCGGGTGAGCGCATGCAGTGCCGGCCCGGAGAGCGCGCGCGACAGGGGCTCGACGCCCAGGTGCGCGAGCAAGGGATGCGACGCGTCGTTCGCCGGGCGCCACAGCACCGCGCCGAAGCGGCGCGGATCGTGCAGGCGCAGCAGCCGCGCGCCGAACACCAGGTCGAGGTGGTCGTGCTTGCCGGGCGCGGTGTCTGCCGGCAACACGCGCAGGCTGCCGCTCATGCCCAGGTGCACGATCAGTTCGCCGTCGCCGCAATCGAGCAGCAGGTACTTGGCGCGCCGCCCCACCGCGCGCACGGTCAAGCCGGCAAGGCCGCGCACCGCCACGGGGACGGGCCAGCGCAGCCGCGGCTCGCGCACCGTGACCGAGGAGATGCGTTGCCCGGCGATCGCACGCGCGATGCCGCGACGCGTCACCTCCACTTCCGGCAGTTCTGGCATGGAACTTTGTGGCTTGTGCGGGGCACCAAATATACCTACACTCGCCTCGACATGCCCGCTGTATCTCGCCTGTTTTCCGCGTTGCTCGCGCTGCCGCTCGCCGCCTGCGTTGCGCTCGCGCAGCAGCCGGCCGAGCCGGTGGCGGAGGCGCAGGCGCCCAGCACGGATTCCGCTGCCGCGCTCCCCGCCCAGGAGCTGACCGAAGAGCTGCTGTACGAGCTGTTGGTGGGCGAGGTCGCGCTGCAGCGCGGCGATGCCGCGCTGGCGGCGCAGACTTACGTGGAACTCGCCCGGCGCACCCGTGATCCGCGCATCGCGCGCCGTGCCGTGGAGGTCGCCAACTTCGGGCGCATGCCGCAGTTCGCGCTCGAGGCGGCGCGCCTCTGGCACCAAGCCGACGCCGAGTCGGCGCAGGCGCTGCAAACGTTGACCGCGTTGCTCGTCAGCGAGCGCAAAGTGGACGAAGCCGAGCCGCTGCTCGCCAAGCTGCTGGCGCGCGACGGCGCGGCCGCGGCGAACGGTTTCCTGCAGCTGGCGAGGCTGCTCGCCGGCAACCCCGACAAGCAGGCGAACCTGCGCGTGGTGCGTTCGCTCGCGGCGCGCCACCCCGATGTGGCGCAGGCGCGCGTGGCGCTGGCGCAGGCGGCGCTCGCCGCGGACGACGAGGCGGCGGCGCTCGAGGAAGTGCGCCGCGCCGCGAACATGCGCCCCGATTGGGAGGTGCCGGCGATCTACGAGGCGCAGATCCTGCAGCGCAAGTCGCCCGAGCGGGCCCTGCAGTCGCTCGCCGCTTTCCTGCAGGCGCATCCGAAGTCGCGCGAGGCGCGCATCGCCTATGCGCGGCTGCTCGCGGGCGAGCGCAAGTTCCCCGAGGCGCGCGCGCAGTTCGAGCACCTGCTCGCCGCGCATCCCGACAACGGCGACGTGCGCTATGCGGTGGGGTTGCTCGCGCTGCAGTTGCAGGACTACGCCACCGCCGAGACGGCACTCAAGCGGCTGTTGCAGATGGGATTTCGCGATGCCGATGGCGTGCGCTTCACCCTCGGTCAGGCGGCCGAAGAGCAGAAGAAATGGGACGAAGCCGCGCAGTGGTACGGCAGCATCGAGCGCGGCGAGCGCGCGCTGAGCGCGCGCCTGCGCATCGCCGGCGTGATGGCCAAGCAGGGCCGGGTGGGCGAAGCGCGCGAGTACCTGCGCGCGCTCGATGCGAGCGGCGAGCAGCACGTGCAGGTGCTGATCACCGAAGCGCAGATCCTGCGCGATGCCCGCCAGCACGATGTCGCGTTCGATCTGCTGGGCAAGGCGCTCGAGGCGCAGCCCGAGCAGCCCGAGCTGCTCTACGACCACGCGCTCACGGCGGAGAAGCTGGAGCGCTTCGACGTGCTGGAAGACAGCCTGCGCAAGCTCATCCGCCTCAGGCCGGACCACGCGCACGCCTACAACGCGCTCGGCTACTCGTTCGCCGATCGCAACCAGCGCCTGCCCGAGGCGCGCAAGCTCATCGAGCGCGCGCTGGAGCTCTCGCCCGACGACTACTACATCATCGACAGCATGGGCTGGGTGCTCTATCGCATGGGCGACCTGAAAGGCGCGGTCGAACACCTGCGCCGCGCCTATGGCGGGCGCCCGGACGCCGAGATCGGGGCGCACCTGGGCGAGGTGTTGTGGCGGCTGGGCGAGCGCGCCGAAGCCGAGCGCGTGTGGCAGGAAGCGCTCAAGAGCCACCCCGGGAACGAAACGCTGCAGAACACGCTCAAGCGCCTGCGCCCCTAGCGCGCGGTGTGCCCGGTGAATCGACTCCTGCGCGTCATGGCCGTTGCCGCAGCGCTCCTCGCGGCCGCCTGCGCCGAGCTCACCGTACGCGCGCCGGAGGCAAGCGTGGAGTTCGAGTTCGCCGCGCGCTTCGCCGCGCGCTACCGGGACGAGGCCGCCTCGGGACAGCTCGCCTGGCGCCACGATCGCGCGGCCGACGAGGTGCTCATCAGCTCGCCCTTGGGCCAGGGATTGGCGCGCGTGACGCGCCGCGGCAGCGAGGTCACGCTGGTCACTGCCGATGAAAAGCGCTACGCGGCGGCCGACGCCGAGACGCTCACCGAGCAGGTCCTGGGATTCAGGCTGCCGCTGGCGGGCCTCGCCGACTGGGTACGCGCGCGGCCGGCGGCGGGATCACCCGCGCAGTCGACCTATGCCGAGGATGGGCGACTGGCTACGCTCGAGCAGCAAGGCTGGCGCATCGAATACCAGGCGTACGCCGCCGGGCGCCCGGCGCGCCTGCGCCTGCTCTACCCAGGGCTGGAGCTGAGGCTCGCCATCTCCGAGTGGCGATGAACTGGTTTCCCGCGCCCGGGAAGCTGAACCTTTTCCTGCATGTGCTCGACCGGCGCGCCGACGGCATGCACGAGTTGCAGACCGTGTTCCGGCTCATCGAGCACGGTGACCGGGTCGGCGTGGGCGTGCGCGACGACCGGGACATCCGGCGGCACGATCCGCTGCCCGGCGTGCCTGCGGATGACGATCTGTGCGTGCGCGCGGCGCGACTGCTGCAACTGGAAACAGGCGCCCGCCAAGGCGCCGATCTTGCGCTGGACAAGCGCCTGCCGGTCGGCGGCGGGCTCGGCGGCGGTTCCTCGGATGCGGCGACCACGCTCATCGTGCTCAATCGCTTGTGGGGCACCGGGTGCTCCCGCGCGCAGCTCCTGGCGCTGGCGGCGCGCCTCGGGGCGGACGTGCCGTTATTCGTTTTCGGCGAGAACGCCCTGGGGGAAGGCATCGGCGAGCGCCTTTGCGCGCTCGCGCTGCCCGCGGCGTGGTACCTCGTGCTGGTGCCGCCGGTCGCCCTCGCGACGCGCGACGTTTTCGCCGATAACACATTGACACGTAATACGAAACGACTCAAAATACCGCCCTTTTTCTCCGGCTTGGGCGGCAATGATCTCGAGCCTGTCGCGACGCGGCGCAGTCCGGAGATCGCGGCGCATCTCAAGTGGCTGCGGGCGCGCAGCGAAGGGGCGCGCATGACGGGGTCGGGAGCCTGCGTGTTCGCGGAATTCGCCACGCAGGCCGACGCGCAGCGGGTTTGGGGCGAATTGCCCGTTACCATGCGCGGGTTTGTCACGCGGGGGCTGGAACGGCACCCGCTTTTTGAGTTCTGAACCTTTTTTGGGGAGTCGCCAAGTTGGTTAAGGCACCGGATTTTGATTCCGGCATTCGTGGGTTCGAATCCTACCTCCCCAGCCAATTGCAACCGCGCCCGTGAACAAGTTCGCCACCGCACCCGCCGTCGCCATGGATCGCCTGATGGTGTTCGCCGGAAACGCCAACCCGCGACTTGCGCAGGACGTGGTGAAGCACCTGAACCTGTCGATGGGGCGGGCCGTCGTCGGCAAGTTCTCCGACGGTGAGGTGATGGTCGAGATCATGGAGAACGTGCGCGGCAAGGACGTGTTCGTGCTGCAATCGACCTGCGCGCCGACCAACGACAACTTGATGGAGCTGCTGGTGATGGTGGACGCGCTCAAGCGCTCCTCGGTCGCGCGCGTCACCGCCGCCATTCCCTACTTCGGCTACGCGCGCCAGGACCGGCGGCCGCGCTCGGCGCGCGTGGCGATCAGCGCCAAGGTGGTGGCCAACATGCTCGCCTCGGTGGGCGTGGCGCGCGTGCTGACCATGGACCTGCATGCCGACCAGATCCAGGGCTTCTTCGACATGCCGGTGGACAACGTCTACGCGGCGCCGGTGCTGCTCGGCGACGTCTGGAAGCAGCGCTACGAGAACCTGATCGTGGTGTCGCCGGACGTCGGCGGCGTGGTGCGCGCGCGCGCGCTCGCCAAGCGCCTGGAGTCCGACCTCGCGATCATCGACAAACGCCGTCCGAAGGCCAACGTCTCCGAGGTCATGAACGTCATCGGCGAGGTGCAGGGCCGCACCTGCGTGATCATGGACGACATGGTGGACACCGCGGGCACGCTGGTGAAGGCGGCCCAGGTGCTCAAGGAAGAGGGCGCCACCAAGGTGGTAGCCTACTGCACGCACGCGGTGCTCTCGGGCGCGGCGGTCGAGCGCATCAATGGTTCCGACCTGGACGAGGTGGTGGTCACCGACACGATCCCGCTGCGCGAAGATGCGCAGGCGAGCCCCAAGATCCGGCAGCTCACGGTGTCGGGCCTGCTGGCGGAGACGATCCTGCGCATTTTCAACGAAGACTCGGTGAGCTCGCTGTTCATCGAATGATTTCATCAACCCCGCCTGTGCCTGGTCGCGGGCCTGGCGGCGCCGCAATGAAAAGGAGCAGTCCATGAAAATCGAAATCAGCGCGACCCCGCGCAAGGTGCAAGGTACGGGTGCGAGCCGCCGCCTGCGCCGCACGGGCAAGGTGCCGGGCATCGTCTATGGCGGCGACAAGGGCGCGGTGAACATCGAGCTCGACCACCGCGAGCTGTATCAACAGCTGAACAAGGAGGCGTTCCATGCCTCGATCCTGACCCTGAAGCTCGAGGGCGGCGGCGAACAGGTGCTGCTGCGCGCCTTCAACATGCACCCGTTCAAGCCGCAGGTGCAGCACGTGGACTTCCAGCGAGTGTCGAAGGACAGGAAGATCCACATGAAGGTGCCGCTGCACTTCGTGAACGCCGAGGTTTCGCCCGGCGTGAAGGAGCAGCAGGGCGTGGTGACGCACGTGCTGAACGAGCTCGACATCTCCTGCTTTCCGGACGACCTGCCGGAGTTCATCGAAGTGGACCTGGCCCAGGTTTCGGTCGGACATTCGATCCATGCGCGTACGCTCGGACTGCCCAAGGGCGTCGAGCTGACGCTGCACAAAGGCGAGGACCCCGTCGTAGCGACCTGCACGTTGCCGGCGCTGGTGACGGAAGAGGAAACGGCGACCGAAGCAGTGCCGGCGGCGGGCGAGGTGCCCACCACCGAGCAGGCCGCGGCGCCGGGGGAGGCCGAGGACGCGGCAGCCGGCGACAAGGCCAAGGCGGGCGACAAGCCCAAGGCCGGCGACAAGCCCAAGGCGGGCGACAAGGGCGCCGACAAGTCGGACAAGAAAGAAAAGAAGTAGCCGCTGTCCAAGATCCGCCTCATCGTCGGCCTGGGCAACCCGGGCAAGGAGTACGAGCGTTCCCGGCACAACTCCGGGTTCTGGCTCGTGGAGCGCTTCGCCCTTGCCCGGGGCATCACGCTGAAGAAGGACAACCATTACCAGGCGCTGGTGGGCAAGGACGGCGGCCTGTGGCTGGTGATGCCGCAGACCTTCATGAATGCCTCGGGGCGCGCCGTGCAGATGCTCGCGGGGTTCTTCAAGATCCCGGCCGAAGAGATCCTGGTGGTGCACGACGAGCTGGACTTCGCGCCGGGCACTGCGCGCCTCAAGCAAGGCGGGGGCATCGCCGGGCACAACGGCCTGAAGGACAT